>JALZJL010000119.1 GCA_030859785.1 Acidobacteriota bacterium | reverse complement strand
GGACGCACGCCGTCATGCACTGCGACGATCTCGGCGGTCGCCGCGCGGACGGCTTGGAGTCCACGCCACACCGTCTCGGTGCGCGTCTTGCCGCCCGCCACGACCCGCGCGATTTTGGTGAGCGCGTATCGTCCGGCAAGTTGGAGGAAGCCGGTGATGTCACCTTCCGGAACGACCACGATCACATCCCCGATACTTGTCGATTGTTCGAAACGTCTGAGCGTGTGAATGATGATGGGAGTGCCGCCGAGTTCACGGAACTGCTTGGCCGGCCCGTCGCCCGCCCTCGTTCCCTGTCCGGCGGCGGCGATGATTGCGACGTTCATAAGGATGAAGAAACAAAAGATGAGGAACGAAACAACAAGGGAGAATCTTTCACCCCTCATCTTTCATTCCTCATCCCGGTCTTTAGTCAATCACCGTTTCGCCGTGCTCACTGCCGCGCGGATGAGCGACGGTCGGGCGGGCGGCGGTCTCACGCTGCGGGAGAGGGTTGCCGCGGCGCAGGCCGCCGTTGATGGTGCGTTGGGTCTCGCTGGTATGGATGCCGTTATCCTCTTCCCACAGACGACCGAAAATCATTTTGCCAGCGGTGGTCTGAAGAACGCTTGTCACTGCGATGTCGGCGTTCTTGCCGATCATCCGACGCGCGTTGTCGACAACGACCATCGTGCCGTCGTCGAGGTACGCGACGCCCTGGTTATACTCTTTGCCTTCTTTCAGGATAAAGACGCGCATCGCCTCGCCGGGCAGCACGACCGGCTTTAACGCATTGGCGAGTTCGTTGATGTTGAGTACCGAGACGCCATGCAGTTGCGCGACCTTGTTCAGATTGAAGTCGTTGGTGACAACGACTGCCTCCAACTGTTTGCTCAGTTCGAGCAACTTCAGGTCGACCTCTTTGACTGCCGGAAAGTCGGTGTCAATCACTTGAATGTCGAGCGCACTGTTGCCCTGCAAGCGGTTGAGCATATCGAGGCCGCGCCGTCCGCGTTGCCGCTTCGATGAATCGGGCGAGTCGGCGACCTGCTGCAATTCACGCAGCACAAACTGTGTGATGATGATCGTGCCGCTCAGAAAACCGGTTTCGGCAATGTCGGCGATGCGTCCGTCGATAATCACCGACGTGTCGAGAATCTTGTAGTCGCGCCGCGTATTCTTGTCCCTGAAAATCCCGCCAAGCGCCGACAGTTCCAGGTAGTCGCCCTTCGCCGCGCCGACCATCAACCCGATGTACGCCATCAGGAACGCGAGTGACAGCGTCAGAAACGCCTTGGCCGAAGGCGCCACCGCCGGCGATTCCTGATGACTGATCAGCGTGCCGATGAGATACGCGCCGATGATGCCGAGGATCGAACCGATGGCTGCACCGATCAGCGTCCGCAGCGAAGCGCGTTGAATGCGTATCTCGAAAAATATGATGGCGATGGCGATGATGAACGCGACTCCCGCCGAGATCAGTCCGTGACCCGGCACCGGATGCAACACGTACCCGGCAGCTACCAGAATCGCGATAAAGATTATTCGTATCAGAATGATGTCCGTCCGCATGGCCGGGATATTAGCACGCCCGGAAGCGATGCGTCACGAACAAGCGTTGCGCAGACAGGGAATAACGAGGACGCGGCAAGAGTAGCGGTTCGTAAGGGATACGGTTCAACGGATGATGTAGTCGTTCACGGTCTTCGCCGGCTGCTGTCGCCGACGACGAGCGTCTGGCCGTTGATCGCGGCGGCGTCTGTTGACAGTAGATAGACGCAGGCGCGGGCTGCTTCATCCGGCGCGCCCCCGCGTCGCGCAAAGAACTCTTCCGGCGCAGATTTATCATGTCCACCGGACGACGATGCACGCGGTTCCGACGCCGTCGTTCCACCGTCGCCCGCGTCGATAGCAACGCAGTTAACCCGCACGCGCGGCGCTAGTTCCTGTGCCAGCGCCCTCGTCAATCCGATGACGCCCGCGTGCGCAACGACCGCGCTTAAGTTCCCGCCGCGTCCATATGCACCGTCCCCCGCTCCGGCGGTGATATTGACCATCGCCGGACGAGGGCGTTGGCGCAGCAATGGCGCCGCCGCTTGCGCGCAAAGGAACGTTCCCTTGAGAGTCAGCCGCATTGCGGTGTCCCAATCCTCTTCGCTCAACTCTTCGAGCCGCGCGTCGCGCACCGCCAGACCCGCCGCGTTGACCAATAGATCGAGACGACCGTAGGCGTCTTCCACCGCTGCCAAGACGCGCCGCACATCAACGGCACGCGACACATCGCCTTCGACCGCGTGGGCGAGTGTGCCCATCTCGCGCAACTCCTCAGCGACGCGCCCGCCCTCAGCGTCACGCGACTCGTAGTTGACGATCACATACGCTCCTTCGAGCGCGAGTTGCAGCGCGACCGCGCGACCGACGCCACTGCCGCCCCCTGTGACGAGCGCGACGCGCTCAGCGAATCCGCGAGAATTTTGTCCCGGCATATGGTGATTGCGGATTGCGGATTGCGGATTAAAAACCTTTGCCTACTTCTTTAATCCGCAATCCGCATTCAGAACAGTTCATCCAAAGCTTCTTCAACCGAACGGACGCCGACGACGCGCAGACCGAGCAGGCGCTCCAAACCGGCGGTGTTCGACGCGGGCATGATGATTTTTTTGAAGCCGAGCGTCTGCGCCTCGCGCGCACGCACCGGGGCTTGCAGCGCGCCGCGAACCTCGCCGGTTAGACCGACCTCGCCGAAGACGGCGGTGTGCGGGTCAATCGTCGCGTTCTTGAAACTGGACGCGATAGCCGCGACTACGCCCAGGTCCGCCGCCGGCTCGTCAATCTCCAGCCCGCCCGCGATGTTGACGAACACATCGTCACCGATCAGTTGCAGGCCGACGCGCTTCTCAAGCATTGCAATCAAGAGCGCGATGCGGTTCGCGTCAAACCCTTGTGCCATCCGCCGCCCGGTGCCGTACTTTGAACCGGAGACGAGCGCCTGCACCTCGACCAACACCGGGCGCGTCCCTTCCATGCACGCTGTGACGACCGAGCCGGAGACGTTCAGCGGACGCTCCTGCAAAAACATCTCGGAAGGGTTCGCCACAGGAACGAGGCCCGCGCCCGTCATCTCGAACACACCCAATTCGTTCGCCGCGCCGAAACGGTTCTTTGTGGCGCGCACGATGCGATGGTTGTAGTGGCGCTCGCCCTCGAAGTAGAGCACCGTATCGACGATGTGTTCGAGCGCCTTCGGCCCGGCGATGGAACCTTCTTTGGTGACGTGGCCGATGAGGAAGACGGGAATCGTGCGGCTCTTCGCGAGCGTCAGGAACTGACCGGCGACCTCGCGCACTTGCGACACCGAACCCGGCGCTGACTCGATCTTCGGCGAGTAGACGGTCTGAATTGAGTCGACGATGATCGCACCCGGCTCTTCGCGCTCGATCTCGTCGAAGATACTTTCGAGATTCGTCTCCGGCAACAAGTAGAGGTTCTCCGCCTCGATGCCGAGCCGCTCACCGCGCATCTTGATCTGCCGCTCGGACTCTTCGCCGGAAATGTACAGCACGCGCGCCCCGCCCGCGCTCATCTTGTCAGCGACCTGCAACAGCAAAGTCGATTTGCCGATGCCCGGATCGCCACCGATTAACACGAGGCTGCCGGGGACGATTCCGCCACCGAGCACGCGGTCAAATTCGGTGACGCCCGACGAGAACCGCACGTCGTCCTGCGATTCAATCTCGCGATACGCGATGGGCTGAGCCTGCCGCGCCACGAAGCCGCCTCGCGAAGCCGCCATGCCGGACTTCGTCGGTGTAGTGCGCGCGCGTTCCTCGACAAATGAATTCCACTCGCCACAGTCCGGGCATTTGCCCAGCCACTTGCGCGCTTGGTGACCGCACTTCTGACAGACGTAAACTGTTCCCGTTACTTTTGCCACTTGCTTTGCTATTCACCCCTCAACGGCCACGTCGCCAACGGTCTCATCAATAGAGTCGCGTGAGAAAGTTACAACAGAGAGTCTCGTCAATCATCCGGCGCGCAAACGTGGTCTGTATTTTCTCATCAACATGGTAGCAGTTTCGCCCTTGATGGCGAATCGCGCCGTTTCATTTTCCAATCGCTTCATCAACCGTTGCGGGTGCATGCGTTTTTCCACTCGGGTCCATCGCGGCGATAATTCATTCATCACGATTCGCTCTTCAAGATTCTTTTCCGTCGGCTAATCTTTTCTTTGGCGGCGGGGCGGCGCAACGATCTCTTCGTAGTCCGCGAAGTTGGCGGACAGCGTGTCGTCTCTTAATTGATCAAGCGTGGACGCAAGGTTGGCGGTGAAAGTCGCGGTCAGATTTTTCACCTCGGCGCGCGTCACCGCGGTGAAGAGTTCGGGCCGCCCGATCCGCGCCACTGCTTCGGGGCGGAAGTCTCTGAGGAATTCATAGCGCATCGCGACCGGCGCGGCGTAAGCCTTTGGCAGCCGCGCGATGATGTTGGCGGCTCCGCTGTAGAGCTTCAATGGCCGCGCGTCGTTCGGCTGCGTTGTGCCCTGCGGGAAAATCCACAACGCACGCCCTCTGTCGCGCAACAAGTCGCCGGCATAGACGATGCTCCGCGCCGCCTGTAGCGGACGCTCGCGCACCACCGAGAAGGCACCGAGTCGCCGAAATAAAGGATACTCGCGCAGTTGCCGCTCCTCCATCATGGCGTACTGTTCGAGCCGGCACGCATACCCGATCTGAAACACAATCAATCCATCCCACCAACTCGAATGGTTGGCATAGAGCACCAGCGGCGCATCACCACGCGACCACTCCCGCAGATGATCGAGTCCGGCGACCCGCAATCCCTCGAACCGGCGCGCGATTAAGTTGCGGTTGTAAACGGAGAAGACACGCTCGAACCACGCACTCTTGCGAGCAGTAATCATAGTTCCGCGGATTCTAAAACTCGAACGCATTGCGGGAACAAGTCGCCGCGACGCGGGGTCTAAAGAACCGACTGGAGATGATTCCCCGACCCGTCGGCACCGGCACACGGAGGATCGCACATATGTTCGGAAACTTGATTGAGTCTGGTTCGCACGCGCACGACATGAAGCGCAAAGGTTCGTTTTTTCTCGCCACGTTCATCTTTTACACATTGCTGTTGGCCGCCGCCGGTGTCGGCAGCATCTACGCCTACGACGCACATCTCGAAGAGGAACAGTTAGAGGTGCTGGGAATCATGAGATTCACGCCGCCATCGGCGCGGATCGAAGAGCCGGCGCCACGTCAGGAGCCGACGCCGGCCATTAATCGTTCGAGCGTCAATGCAGTCACTGAAAGAATTGCCATCTCGATCAACACCGCCGTTGTCAGGTCAGGCGAAGTGGCGAGCCGTGACGTGCCGGAAGTGAAGAGCCGGACGCTCGTCGTTATTTCCAACCGCAACTTCGATCCCACAATATCCGGCGTTCCGATTGGGCCGTTCAATTCGCCTGGCTCCGGCTCGCCTAACGGCAGGTCAGACGGTGCAACGCTCGTCGATCTCACCAACGAAAACCCTCCACCGCCTCGCCAGATGCCGACGATTCAATCCACCGCGGCGTCAAAGCCACCGAAGGTCATTAACGTCAGCACGCTTCTCAACGGACGCGCGATTAGTAAACCGATTCCGCCCTATCCGCAGATCGCCAAACTCACGCGCGTGTCGGGCGTCGTCACCGTGCAGATTCTGGTTGACGAGACCGGGCGCGTCGTCTCCGCGCACGCGACGAACGGCCCGCAGATGCTCCGACTCGCCGCCGTGCGGGCAGCTTACGAAGCGCGCTTTTCACCGACCATCCTCGGCACACAGCCGGTCAAAGTGTCCGGACTGATGACCTACAACTTCGTCCTGCAATGAAGTAGATGTGGATGCTGGATGCTGGATGTTAGCAACACCACTGGCGTGTCTTGACTAACATCCAGCATCTAACATCTGCTTCGACCGGCTTTCACTTTTGCCTTACTGCTTAATAAATGCGTGGCACGCGGTCGCTGATGCCGCACGTCACTTCATACGAAAGAGTGCCCGCCGTCTGTGCGACATCCTCGACCGTGATGGCGAGACCTCCTCGCTCGCCAAACAGCGTCACGCGCTCGCCGACGACGACACCAGGCACGTCCGTGACATCCACCAGCGTCAAGTCCATCGACACGCGCCCGACGATTGGCGCCAAAGTTCCGCGCACGATCACGCGCCCGCAATTTGACAGCGCACGTAAGTATCCGTCGTGATAGCCGATGGGAAGAGTCGCCACCAACGTCTCGCGCTCCGCTCGAAACGTCCGCCCGTAGCCGAGCGTCTCACCCTGCGGAACTCGCTTCAGCAAAGTGATTCGCGTGTGCAGTGACATCACCGGGCGAAATGCCGGCAGGTCGTCGAGCGGCGGCAGGATGTCGCGCCACAAACCATAGAGCACGCCGCCCGGCCTGACCAGATTACCCCACGCTCCGGGGTGCGCCACGATTCCCGCTGAGTTCGCCAGGTCCGTCAACGTCGGTCGATGCCCGCACGCGCGGAACATTTCAACTGCTTCACTGAAACGCTTGATCTGCTCCTCAGTGAACTGATTTTGATCCGGCTCGTCGGCGGCGGCGAAGTGTGTCATCAGACCGTCGATGCGGATGTTCTTCAAGTCGGCGAGCCGTGCGGCGAACTCTCGCGCCGCGTCGCACCGCACGCCGAGCCGCCCCATCCCGGTGTCGATCTTCACGTGTACGTCGCGCACCACGCCAGCCGCTCGTGCCGCCCGGTCGAGCGACACCGCCATGTCGAGACGGTAGATGACCGGCACCAAGTCGTACTTGATGCACGCCTCCGCCTGCCCATCCCAGAACCCACCGAGGCATAGCACAGGCTGCCTGATACCAGCCTGCCGCAGATTGATTCCCTCTTCAGGCATCGCAACACCGAACCAGTCGGCACCTTCGCGCGCCAACCGTTGCGCGCACTCCACCGCGCCGTGCCCGTAGGCATTGGCCTTAACGACGGTCATCACGCTGACGTCGGACGCGACTTGACTCCGCACCGTTTGATAGTTCGCGGCGAGCGCATCCAGGTTGACCTCAGCCCACGTCGGACGCCGCCCCCAAGTCTCGTTGCTCATAAAATCTTTCATGCTGACGGGAGATGTTTGAAGCACACGAAACTAAAAGTCCGTAGCAGGTGGAAGATAGTTTTTAGAACCGGGTGGAAACTGGTGATTAGAAGTTGACGACGACTCTCCGCCCCCAGGTGATGTTTGATGACCGTCACGCCACATATTCTCGAAGCGCGTGAACTGCTTCAGGAAGGCAAGTTCGACCGTACCCGTCGGGCCGTTGCGCTGCTTCGCGACGATGATCTCCGCCTTGCCCTCGTTCTCGTCGGTGCGGTTGTACTGCTCCTCGCGGAAGATGAACGCCACGACGTCGGCGTCCTGCTCAATGCTCCCGCTCTCTCTCAAGTCACTCAACTGCGGTTTGTGGTCGCTGCGTGACTCAGTGGCGCGCGACAACTGCGAGAGGGCGATCAGCGGCACGTTCAGTTCCTTTGCCAATCCCTTTAACTCGCGTGAGATTTGCGACACCTCCTGTTGTCGTGACTCGACGCGGCGCGACGAACCGGACATCAGTTGCATATAATCGACGATCAATAGATCAAGGCCCTTCTGCTCTGCCGCGAGGCGTCTGGCTTTGGCACGCATTTCGAGGACGGTGATGCCCGGCGTGTCGTCGATGAAAATCTTGGCATCGGCCAGCGTGCCGAGCGACCCGGCGAGCCGCGCCCACTCTTCGCGTGCGAGGAACCCGCTCCGGAAACGATGCGCGTCGACACGGGCCTCGGAGCAGAGCATGCGCATTACCAGCGACTCGGTCGACATCTCGAGGGAAAATACGCCGACCACCGCCCCGGCCTGGATCGCGGCGTTCTGCGCCAGCGTCAGACAAAGCGAGGTTTTTCCCATCGAAGGCCTAGCCGCGACGATGATTAAATCCGAACGCTGAAGGCCAGAGGTCATGGTGTCGAGTTCGGAGAAGCCGGTCGTTAAGCCCGTCAGCATCGCTGAACGGCCAGCCATCTCCTGCACCTTCTCCAAAACTTTATCGGCGATTGGCTTGATGTGCTCGAAGCCCTGGCGCGTGCGCTCGTCGGCGAGGGCGAAGATTTCCTGCTCGGCGTGGTCAAGAATCACCTCCGGGTCATCCTCTTCCTCGAGCGCCTCGCTGGTCACCTTGTTGCAGACCTTGATGAGTTGACGGAGCAGTGCTTTGCCGCGCACCACTTTCGCGTAGTGTGTGATGTTGGAGAAGTGCGGCAGGCCGTAGGTCAGCTCAGAGATGAACGCGATGCCGCCAACCTGCTCGACCGCGCCGTCACGTCGCAGTTCTTCGCCGAGCAGGATCGGGTTGATCTCGCCGCCGCGCTCGCTCAACGAGATCATCGAGCGGAAAATCAGTGTGTGTGCGCGGAGGTAAAAGTCTTCAGGCTTGAGGAGTTCAATCGCTTGGTTGACGAGGCCGTTGTCGAGAATGATCGCGCCGAGAATGGCTCGTTCGCTTTCGGCGCTGTGTGGCAGCGGCCGCTCGAACATATCATCGCGCTTCGGATTGACAGCCATCGGCAGTGTGTCAGGTCAGGGGCGTGGGATAAATCAAAAAACATCAGCGCTGGCTACGCGCGCAGCTTTCGATCAAACTCCGAGTTTGCCGAGAGCGCTCCGTCGTAGCCAACGCCGCTTTTATACTACATCAAGCGTGTCACGCCAATAAATTCGTCGCACGCCCGCAAGATATTGTTGTTTGAAGACAGCCGTTTGATCTTTTACGCGCCTTCGATGGTCCCGGTGTCGGCGTCGTCCGATGCGGTTGGCGCAACGGCGGCAGAAGGTGGCTGCGTCGCCGCGCCGCTGCTTGCCGGCGTCTTCGTCGCGGTCTGCGCGCCGCCCTCGCCCGTCACTGTCACCGGGATGTCGACCGTCACTTCGCGGTGAAGACGAACACTGACCGTAAAGTCGCCCGTCTCTTTGATCGTCTCCGCGAGCGCGATGCGGCGTCGATCAATCTCGTAGCCCTTTTCGCGCAACGCTTCGGCGATGTCCATTGAGGTGACGGAGCCGTACAGGATACCGTGCTCGCCGACTTTGCGCTCGAAGCTGAGGCGCAAGGGGCGCATCTGCTCGGCCTGCCCCTCGGCAGTCCCACGCTCTTTGGCTTCGCGCCTGAGCAGCGCCGCACGCTCCTGCTCGATCTGTCTGACGTTGCCGGCGTTGGCCGCGACCGCGAGCTTACGCGGCAATAGGTAGTTGCGCGCATAACCGGCTTTGACTCTGACGGTCTCGCCCCGCGCGCCGAGGTTATCGACATCTTCTCGTAAGAGAACGTTGGTGGTTGCCATGACTTTTCAATCTCCTTAACTTCAGTCGGCGGCGTACGGAAGCAGCGCGATGTTGCGCGCGCGCTTAATGGCTTCGGCCAGCATGCGCTGGTGCGACGCGCAAGACCCGGAGATGCGGCGGGGCAGCACCTTGCCACGCTCGGGGATGTAATTCTGAAGCAGCTTCACATCCTTAAAATCGATGATGTCTACTTTGTCCAAACAGAAGCGGCACACCTTGCGCCGACGCATCCGACGGCCGTTCGCGTTACGCCCGCCGGGGCCGCGTCCACCACCCTGCGACGCTCCACTGTCATCGTCCATCTCAAAATCGCGCTCGCGATTATTCACATAGTTTCTCGACATACTCTCTTATCCTTTTCGGTTGGCGACCAGCGCAACGGCACGCTTCACGGCATAGACAAACAGACAAAAGCGCGCCGCGCGGATCGGCCAGGGCCGACGAAAAATTCCGTTTTTGAACCGCCGCCTGTTAGGAATCGGAATCGCGTCCGGGGGCGTTCATCTGCGCACCCGCGCCGCGATTCCCGGTGTTGGTAGTCGCCGTCAGCGGTCGCTTGCTCGACTTACGTGCGCGACGCTCCTGAAACTTCTCGGCGCGGCGGCGATCCTCATCGACGCGTACCGTCAGATAGCGCAACACCTGGTCGCTGACTCGCATCCGGCGCTCTAGCTCAGCGATTTCGCGCCCTGAACCCTCGACTTCGAAAAGCATGAACGTACCTTCGGTTTGACGACCGATGCGATACGCCAGTTGGCGTCGGCCCATGCTCTCGGCTTTCGTTACTTTGCCACCCTGGTCGGTGATGATCTGCTGTAGGTTTTCGCTGAGGCGTGTAACTTCATCATCGGTCGCGTTCGGGTCGACGATGAAGACGATTTCGTAGACTCTCTGCTCTGCCAAAATGCATCCTCCTTTTGGATGTCAAGCCTCGCCCATGCAGGCGAAGCAAGAAGGAAAGGAAAAATTTTAGATTGGCGATTGGCGATTGAAAGAAGTAGGCAGCCTGTCCATCTCACAATCGCAAATCGGCAATCGCCAATCTTCTCAGTTGAATTGTGCCATCGTTTTGTCAATGCCATCGCGGATGACGGCGCGGAGCGCTTCAGCGCCTCGCTCTAAAACTTTTTCAACCTCGACGCGCATCCCTGTCGGGAACTTGTCGAGCACGAAGCGCGCGGCGTCACCGACCGGATGTTCCGGCTGGATGCCGATTCGCAAGCGAATGAATTCGTCAGTACTGAGCGTGGCGATGATGTTCTTCAACCCTTTCTGTCCGCCACTTGAACCACGCGGGCGCAAGCGGAGCGTTCCGAAGGGAAGTGCCAAGTCGTCGCTGATTACAATCAAATCGCGTGCGGGCCGCAAGTCGCCGCGCTTTCGCAGCAAGCACGCCACCGACTCGCCGCTTAAGTTCATATACGTCTGCGGCTTCACGAGTTCGACCGGCGCGCCTTCGATCTCCGCGCGCCCGATCAGCGCCTGGCACTCAACGCGCTTAATCTCTCTGCCGGCTTCGCGCGCAAGCAGGTCGACGAGCATAAAGCCGAGGTTGTGTCGCGTCCACTCATACTGCGCGCCCGGATTACCAAGCCCGACGATCAACATAAACAAGGGTGCCGGAAAAGATGCTGTGAAGAACAAAAAGGTACGGCAGAGGTCAAGCGTCCGACACCCGCTTGGTTTACTTTTTCGTATCGCTCTGCGGAGCGTCGTCGTCCTTCTTGCCCTTGCCAATCACCTCAGGCTCAGCCGGAGTTTCCTCGCCGATGGCTGCGACCGCCGGTTCTTCTTCTTCACGAACGATGCCGACCGTCGCCAACGCCGTCTCAGGCGAGGTGAGAATCTCGATGCTCTCGTCGGCGGGGATGTCTGAGACGTGCAGGACGTCGTGGACATTCATCTGCGAAACATCGACGTTAATCGCTTCAGGGATTTCGCGCGGACGGCAACTAATTTCGATCTCGCGCACGAGTTGTTCGAGGACGCCGCCGCCCTCACGGACACCGAACGGATCGCCGACAAGATGGAGCGGAACCGTCACTTCGACCTTCTGACCACGCACCAACCGTCGCAAATCGGCGTGGATCAGACGCCCGCGCAGAGGGTCGATCTGCCGGTCGAGAAAAAGCACATCATTGGCACCGACGCCGGCCACATCGAGTGTAAAGATCGTATTGTGACCGGTCTCGGAACGCAGTATCGACGCTAGTTCGCTCAGTTGAGCGGCGGCGGCCACCGGCTCACCCTCCCCGCCATAGACGGTCAAAGGAACCATGCCCCTCTGACGAAGACGGCGCGCGTCGTTCTTGCCGCGTCCTTCACGCTGCTCGGCGTGCACCGTCAGTTGCTCTCTTTCTGCCATAAAAATAAATCTCGCTCTCTCTGATTTGCTTTCAGTGTTTGCCCTTCATACGAAGAGCGAAGAGACGCTCGTCTCCTCGTGGATCGACTTGATTGCTTTAGCCAGCAACGGCCCAATGCTCAAAACTTTGATATTGTCCAACCGGCACGCTTTGTCGCGTAGCGGAATCGTGTTCGTCGTCACGACCTGCTCGATTTCCGACTTTGCCAGTTGATCACAGGCCCCGCCCGACAGTACCGGATGCGTGAAACAAGCATGTATGCCGTCAGCACCCGCTTCACGCAGAGCGCGCGCCACTTTCGTCAGCGAACCGCCCGTGTCGCACATGTCGTCGATGATGAGACAGTTGCGTCCGCGAACGTCGCCAACGACATTCATCACCTCCGCGACATTCGCCTTCTCACGCCGCTTGTCACACAGCGCCAATTCAGCGTTGAGACGTTTCGCATAGGCTCGCGCTCGCTCCGCTCCGCCCGTGTCCGGTGCGACAACCGTCAGATTCGGCAGAGGGTTCGTTTGATAATGACCGATGATGACCGGCGCGGCATAGAGGTGATCGACCGGGATGTCAAAGAAGCCCTGAATCTGCGCCGCGTGCAGGTCAATCGTCAGGACACGATCTGCCCCGGCGGTCGTAATCAGATTGGCGACCAGTTTGGCGGCCACCGGCACGCGCGGCCTGTCTTTCTTGTCCGAGCGTGCGTAGCCGTAATACGGGATAACCGCCGTCACGCGCTCCGCCGACGAACGCCGGAACGCATCGATCATGACCAACAGTTCCATCAAGTGTGCGTCCGTCGGCGGGCACGTCGGTTGCACGATGAAAATGTCGCCGCCCCGTACGTTCTCGCTGATCTGAAAGCTGAACTCGCCGTCAGAAAAGCGTGTTGTCGTCGCGCTGCCGGGGTCGCAACTGAGGTAGTTGCATATCTCGTCGGTCAAAGCGCGGTTAGCATTGCCGGAGAATATTTTGATGCCGCCGGTAGTGCTCATACACGGTTTAGAGAGTCGACATTCCAAAGCTCAAGAATTCAAAGTCATGTTGAGAAGCTTTGAAACCCGGAACTTTGAACCTTAGGCTTTAAGTGTAAGAATTGGCTGGGGCGGGAGGATTCGAACCTACGAATGCCGGTTCCAAAGACCGGTGCCTTACCACTTGGCGACGCCCCAATGTGTTTCGCTCGGCTTGGTCAGGTCGCTTGTAAAAGCGCCGCACACCTCCCAAGCGCCTGCCGGTACTCTTCCCGCTTAAGCGTCTCGCACGCGAAAACTCGCCACGCGCCCTCCGTCTCCAACTCGATGCACGCGAGTTCCGCTTCCCGTCTATTGCCAAAGACACCGAACACGCTTGAGCCACTGCCGGCCAGCAACACTCTGCGCCCGCCGACCCGCAGCAGAGCTTCTTTCGCGGCGTTAATTTCGGGATAGAGTTCAAAGATCACAGGCTCGAAATCATTGCGCGTAACATCACAGAGCAGGTTCGTAATTTGAGCGTCCGCGTGGGAAACAGAGAGAATAGCGGCGTGTTTGGCCTTTGTCAAGGCAGGTGCATGGATGGCTTGATAGGCTTCCGCAGTCGAAACTCTGACGCTTGGAGTGACGACCACAAGGCTCATTCCGGGCGCATCGGCGAGTGGAGAAACCTCTGTTCCGAGTCCGGTGCCGAGCGCGGTTCCGCCGGTCAGAAAAAATGGCACGTCAGCTCCCAGGCTGGAGCCGATCTCAATCAACTCAGGTTTGCTAATCGGCATCTCCCATAGAGATGCCAAGCCGAGCAGCGTGACCACCGCATTCGATGACCCTCCGCCCAAGCCGCCACCCGCCGGAATTGTTTTTTTCAAATCAACTCGCGCACCGCAACTGACTTGATACCGCTGACGCAACGCGTGCGCCGCACGATACACCAGGTTGCGCTCGTCGACTGGAATATCGGGCGCGTCGCAGGTCAGTTCGAAACGCTCGTCATCAAGCGACTCGAAAGTTAAGCGGTCGTGAAGCGTGATCGTCTGAAAGATGGTCTGAATTTCGTGATAATTGTCGGGGCGACGTCCGAGCACGCGCAGGGTGAGGTTGATCTTGGCGTAAGCCGGCAGCGTGAATCGTTCGTTAGACAAAATAAAGCGGCCTGCCCTCTCTCGCAATCAGAGCGCTGGCCGCCGCGTTATCGGGAATTTAATTCTGAGCGGCGTTAGCGCGTCAGGAAAACTTGTGTAAAGAAAACTCGCCCGTCAGCGCCTCGCGCGACGCCGAGGCCGGAATGCGTGAAGCCCGCGTTCAGGATATTGTCGCGGTGCTTGTCGGAACTCATCCAACGTTCAACGGCGAACGCTGCCGGGTCATCGAAGCCCTGATTATACGCGATGTTTTCACCGAGCGCCTGCCAGCGGACGATGCTCAACGACGCCGCGCGCCCGGACGTGTCGAGGCCGTCCTGGTCGACGTGGCTTAAGAACCCATGACGCGCCATATTTTCCGAGTGCATCCGCGCAAGGCGACACAATTCACTGTCCCATTCCAAAGATTTGCGATTCATCGTGCGGCGCTGATCGTTAATCAACTCGAAAGCGCGCTGCTCGCCGACGGTCGCCGCCACAGGTGTCCGAGGCGCCGCGTTCGTCGCTTCACGCGGCGGTTTTGGCGCGCTGCTAACCCCTATCAAACGCGCACGGACGCGCGCCGGTGCTTCCTCTGCCGATGTCGACACGAGACGAGCCACAGGCTTTGCCGGCGGCTTCGGGGTTACGTGAGCGTCACCTGAAACGGCGCCCATCAGCAGCAGACACAATACACATGTCACATGGATTGTTTTAAGAAAGATGAAATAATGTTTGGTATTTTGAGATTTCATAAAGGCTTTGTCTTTCAATTAACAGACATCAGCACCAGACGGGATGTGTGAGAAATTCTTTTCAACTTGAGCGTTCCTCAAGTGTTTATTAATGTACAACACAGTTTGCACATTGGCAACACTTAACTTTGTGTCTCGATATTTGGCTGGATTTTGGGGCTTTTATGATGTGCGGGATTGGGACAAGCGAGGCCAAACTGCTTTTGTAGATTGAAGCAGGTCGGAAAATACCCGCTCTTACCGTCTGGAAGGCGAATCTTCATCCATCGTATTGTCGCCGCGGGAGTAGGCGCATGATGGATGACGAGCGGGTGTCTGAGTGCAAAGCTAACCGGAAAAATTTCAATACGACTCCGCAAATACACCTACGGCTCATGCCCAGATGTTCAACAGAGTCTTAAAGTAATGTAGCAGTTCAACTGAGACTCGAAAGCGGCGGGAAGGGTGTTACTTGGTGACCGCGCCTGTTAGTTTGGCTTTGAGGCGGGTGGTGGTAGATGCGTCAACAGAGATAGAGAGGGCCTTCTGCCATGCAGCGCGCGCCAGATCGGATTTTCCACGCCGCTGGTGAAGATCACCGAGGTGCTCGTGAATCGTCACCGAGGCTGGATTACGTCGTGAGGCGTCGGTCAGATAACGCTCGGCCTCTTCGAATTGGCCCAGTTTGAAATAGGCCCACCCAAGACTGTCCAGAAAAGATGCATTGGTGCGCTCGGCATTGACCGCCCGCTTGATTAGTTGCAAGGCTTCCGCGAGCCGTTCGTTCCGCTCGACCATGAAGTAGCCGAGGTTATTGAGGGCGGTGGCGTTGTTCGGCTCTTCGGCGAGAATGCGCCGCAGCGATTCCTCAGACCCTTTAACATCGCCGACGCGCTCCTGCGCTGAAGAGAGCAGCAACAACGCCTGGGTCGCTCGCTGACCGCCGACGGCGCCATCGGCTGAAGATAATTCGAGCGCCTTGCGTGCCGACTCGACGGCTTGCGGCCCGCGTCCCGCTTCGAGGTAAACGCTGGCAATGGCGATGTGACCATCATAATCACCTGCGCCACCGTCGAGTTGCGCGCGGAGCAAAGTCGCCGCCTCGTCGACGCGACCAAGTTCCGTGAGTGTTGCCGCTTCGAGTCGCACGAATTCGCCTCTGTCAGGGTGCTTTTGCCGCGCTGCACGGGCCGCCTCAAGAGCCTCGGCACGCTTGCCCTGCTCACGCAGATGCAGGACGTATTGCACATCAACCTTCGGATCGTCTCTTCCGAGCAAGGCACGCATGCGTTCAATCGCCGCGAGGGCTTTATCCGTTTGGCCCGCTTGCCGCCGGAGATTAATGATCCGCGACATAATGAGGTTCGCGAAGTTCTTATCCCGCTCAGATGTCAGAAGCGTAGTGTCAATCCCGCTCGACTCCAGTATCTCTTCGTAGAGCGCGGCGGCCTCGTTAAAACGTAAAGCGTCGGTGAGAATTTGTGCCAGTCCGGATTTCAACGTGAACTGATCGCGACTCGATTGTTTGGCGGTCGCGTTGCGTAGTAATTCAACGGCTCCATCGACATTACCGAGTCGTGCCTCGATCCGTGCGAGTAGCGCGATTGCGTCAACGTTATTCGGATTAGCCTTGACGAGGCTTTTCAGTTCGGTGAGTGCGTTCTTGGCATCGCTGCTATTGTCGCCTCCCGCTTCAATAGCGCGCCCAAGCAACTCAATGTATCTCTGGTTATTCGGTTCAGCGGCCAATGCCCGACGGATTGCGCTTAGCGCTTCACCGGAACGTCCCACTTGAAGTAGCACCTCGCCGAGTCGCGCCGCGGCGGCGTGCTGCGAAAGATCTCGTCCCTTTGTCAGCACCTGATAAAAGCGTCCATCAAGCGCGGCTGGAGCGCCGGACCAACGGGTAAATGCATCGACGGCTTCGCGCTCGCGTCCCAAAGCCAAGTGAAACTCGCCGAGCAAAGCCAAAGCTTCGGGATCATTCGAATCGAGCCGGACAATTTCGCGCAAAGACAAAACCGCCTTTTCGGCGACGGCCCGGTTGAGTTTGTTTTCAAAGAGTCCGCTGTTGATCGCGTGTACCCGCGCGAGGACACGATGCGCGCCGAAGTTGTTGCGGTTGCTGCTGACGGCGGAGGTTGCCAACCGCTCGGCCTGCGCGAAATCATCGAGGTAAAAGAAAGCAATCTCCGCGAGGGCGGTGTCAGCCTCGGCCAGGGTCGGATCAAGTTCTGCGGCTTGCTGAAAAGCCTGTTGCGCGGCGCGCAGGGACTCTGGGGTTAGTCGACCGTTGCGTGCGCCGGCGTAGTGACGCTGGCCTTCGAGTAACTTGGCATAAGCCTGTGCGCGGCGCTCGCGCGGAGTCGAAGCATCTTGCGACTTCGCGGCAGCAGGCGGCTCGGTCGTGGATTTACCCTGCGTGGCCGACGTCCGAGACGGCCCAAACAAATAATGCTGATAACTGTGAGCGTGAACTTTCGGCGTGTCCACCCAAAGCACACTGGCGCAGGCGCACGCCAGGATGACGGTCACACGCGTGCGACGAGTCCGGTAGTTCAAGTGACACTTCCTTTCACGGACGGCGACTCTTCATCGCCGGAAGTTTGCGTGACATCAAGCATGCGCTGCCACGCGCCGCGGCGAGAGTAACTGTAAAACAGCACCCCAAGCGCAATCGGAGCGGCGCGCAACATGGCCATCCGATCACCCGTGATGAGCGAAATTACAAAGCCCATCACAGCGACGGCTCCGCCGATCAGCGCGACAATGACGGTCGTGCTTTGGAGGGTCGCGAGCAACCCGGAAGCGCCCCGCAACGCGGCGATGTCCCGCAGTCGCATCTCCGAAAACTTTGTTCGTCTGAAGGCCACTGCGCCGAGTCCGAAGAGGAGAATACCAATCCATAAGGCACCGGCAAGCGACGTATCAAAAATGTCCGAGGGAAGCGCGAAGCGCACTTCGGCGAAAACCAGAACGGTCAGCAAAACCGTCAACGCGCAGCAGGCGACGACCGTCATCAATGCGGCGCGGTGACGACGAATGAGTTCTTCGTTTACGCCTTCACTATGCTGTTCCGATCTCAAAATTGATTACCCTTTGCTTTGCGCGGTGCGTGGCGTCTTCCTTAGTGGGAATGGAAAAAATATTAACACCCGCTCGCTTCACGGGCAAACATCCGATCAACGTTGGCTCTCTCGATGGAAAAACTCTCGAAGGCAAGATGCTGATTCCGAAATAACTTTCAACATGCTGCGGACTCCGCGCCCTATAATATGAAAGACGGGCACCTGCAGTTGACAGTGCCCGTCATCGTAGTTTGTTACTCAACAACGTCTGCGAAGGTTACGGCTTCGGAGTCGTCGTGGCAGCCGGAGGCGGCGCGGTCGCCGGCTGATTCGTCGCGTCCGGGTTAGCGAGGTTGCTGGAGGTTGAAGGAGCGCCGGGACGGGTCGGCTGCACGGTTAGACCACCCGATTCTTTCGCTGCGCCGCTCGCCGGCGTCAAAGTGTTGACCGGAATTTGCGGGCGCGCGGGCGGCGTGCGCGGCACCGGAATGGTCGGCGTCGTGACCGGCAGCGTGCCGCCGTTCTTGATTACTTCATCAATCAACGCGACGCGCTTGCTACTGTCGGTGATGAGGATGCCGTTTTTGTCCACTGTTACCGGCGTGGTTCCGAGTAGCTCTCGGAAGAACTGTGTGCGCATGCCTGGTCGCTCCGGGGGCAACTCATCCTTCTTCTTCGGGTCGGGGTCAGGTGCCGCCGCGCCGATGGCATTCAATTGCTCGCGCGCCTTCTCGGCATACTCACTATTAGGGTGGTTGCGCGCGAGTTGCGCGAAGTACTTCGCCGCTTCGTCCGGTTCCTCCTCCTGCACGTAGGTCACGCCGAGGCGGTACAGCACGTGATCCATATAGGAAAAGTTCGGATACTTTTCGACAATCTCGCGGTACCTCGACTGTGCTCCCTTCGGGTTCGGCGCCTTGCCTTGAAAGTACCGATCAAAATATTGATTGCCGACATACATATTATGCAGCGCCAGATTCTCCTGCACTTCGCGCAGACGAATCTCGGCGTCGGGTCGCAGCGAAGTGTCAGGAAACTGCTGCATCAGAACTTTCAACTGTTGCTCGGCTTTGCGCGCCGGCGAGACATCGCGATCCGCGAGTCCCATCTTGCGCATCTCGACCTCGGCCATCTTCAGCATCACGTCATCGGACAGCGGATGCGTCGGAAAAAACGTCAACCAGTCGCGATACGAAGCGGCGGATTGAATCAACGCGCTCGACGTGCCTTCGAGATAAAACGTGTCGGCGATGGCAAGCTTGGCCGCCGGCAGATATGCCGAATCCGGGTACGCCGTGATGATCACGTTGTAGAGGTCGCGCGCCGTCTCGAATCGATCCTTGCGCGCCTGCGCTGTCGCTTCTTCGAAAAGCTGTCGGTCACGACCCGGCGCGACCGTCCCGACCAGTTCATCGTACTCGTCATCGCCGCCGCGCCCGAGAATGCGACCGAAAAAGCCGCGCTTCTTTTTCTTGTCGTCTCCCGCCGCACTATTAGTCCCGGCAGCGCTGCGTTCACCGGCGGTGCCTCGTAAACCAGCCTCGACCCGCTCATTCAGATCGTTAACCGAAGTTTCGAGTTTATCTAGTTCGCTCGTGTCGTAACGCTCGGCCCGCTCTTGCTTACCGCGCAGGTTATTCACGTCAGAGAGTACTGACCCGACCTCTTTCTCCAGCCCACGCAGGCGCGTCCGCGGGTCGTCCGCCGTGGCCTCTTTCGTCCCACCGTCTTTAGAGTTAAGTCCCGCGACCGCGCCGTTCAATGTGCGGCGCAATGTCTCGAGGCGTGAACGCATCACCTCAAGACGTTGAAGCGGCGTCGCACCGGTCTGGTTCGCGCCGGTTCCCTGCGGCGGCTGCGCGAAAATCATCTGCGGCGCCGCACCGTTGAAGATCAGGGCCGCGGCCACCACGGCAAAAATAAAATAGCGAAAAACCATTCTTAAAACCTCCACGCAACCGGCGATTGTAGATTGCCGAGTGGCGATGTGAATTTCGGAAGTAAGCTACAGAGACAATGATTCCAACCGGCGATCACTTGAGACGGAATGAGACTGTCAGACCCACTGCGCGGTCGCGTCGAGCAGTTCGCGCACCGCACGCGCGGCGTCCCCCTGGCCGAAGACTGCCGTCCCGGCGACGATGATCTCCGCCCCGGCAGAGACCACTTCGGCGATGTTACTTTTATCGATTCCACCGTCGATTTCGATTCGCGTCTTCAGTCCGCTCTCGTCGATCATGCGGCGCAGACGGCGAAGTTTGTCCAGCGATGTCGGGATGAAATGCTGCCCGCCGAAGCCTGGATTGACCGACATCAGCAGCACGAAATCCGCGAACGGGAGCGCCTCTTCAAGCGCGGCCAGAGGCGTCGCGGGATTGATCGCAATGCCGGCCTGCGCCCCTTTCGCTTTAATTGCGGTCAGCGTGCGGTGCAGGTGCGGATCGATCTCGACATGAACGGAGACCATCTGCGCCCCTGCCTCGACGAATTGTTCGGCGTAGCGCCCCGGCTCGGAAATCATCAGATGCGTATCGAGTGGCAAGCGGGTTGCACGCGCCAGTGAACGCACAACCGGCAATCCGACGGTGATGTTCGGCACGAAATGGCCGTCCATCACATCGACATGCAAGATGGTTGCACCGCCGCGCTCGACGGCGGCGATGGCCTCGCCGAGGTGTGTAAAATCGGCTGCGAGAATTGATGGCGCTATGTCAACCACTGCTTTAGCTCCGACACTTAACTATGCACCGCGTGGATTATGGAGTTGTCGCCGGAGGTCGCCGATTTGCGTCGGGCACGACTACCGGCGGACGCACCGGGGTCGCATTGCGATTGCCGGCGTTGGCGTTCCGGTTCGTGTTCGCATTCGCGCGATTCAGATTCGTATTGGCGGCGGCCCGATTGGCGTTGCGGTTACTGAGATTCTGGTTGTTCCTATTCTTGTTAGAATTTTTATTGGCCGTGCTTTTGTTAGCGTTCTTGTTCCGCTGATTCTGGTTTTGACTGCCGCTACTGTTTGCGTTCCGGTTTGCGTTCACATTTGCGGGCGACGCGATGGCGTTGGGGGTCGTGACTTCGGACGGGGCGTCCTGTCTGATCCCCTCGTTACCCGCTTCGTCGAAGAGGCCGACCGACTCGCCTTCGCGCGGCTCGCGGCTTAACACGACGGCAATCGTCTGCCCGGCTTTCACGATGTCACCGGCGCGCGGCGATTGGTCGATAACCGTGTTTGGCTGCGTACCGGCCTTAAATCGAGTGGCGCGCACGCGGACGTTTAACCCGGCTTCTTCGAGCGTCGATTCGCCATCGTAACGGTTCTTACCGACAATCTCTGGAACCTGGACTTCGGGGCTGCGTAGCGAGAGGTAGACAGTGCCGGCGAGACCGATGAAGAAGGCGACCAGGATGGCCGCGACGATCATCATCTTGCCTAATGACGACAACATCGCTCGCACTGTCAATGCCACAATTATTCAATGCCTCTGACCGGCTGGCCGGCGAAATAAAGCTGTCGGGGAACAGCGGGGGAGTCTAACACCGGCTTGTGACACGCCGCAAGCGGGGCCCGATTTCAACCTCCCCGCACCAAAGCGGCGATGAAGAAGCCATCCACGTCATGCTTGTGCGGCCACGTTCGCGCGGCCCCGCCCTCGACAAGGAGCGTTTTCGAGGTCTCCACCAGCACCTGCTTAAAGGATATGTGCGTCCGAAGAAATTCCTCAATGACGGATTCATTCTCTTCGCGCTCGACCGAACAGGTCGAATAAACGAGCAGACCGCCGATTCGCACCGCACCTGCCGCGCCGGCGAGAATTCCCTGTTGTCGCGCGGCAAGCTCCGCAAAGTCCGTGGGTGTGATGCGCCAACGAATTTCCGGGTTGTGCCGTAGCGTGCCCGTTCCGGTGCAGGGCGCGTCAATCAGCACTCGGTCGAACGTCCCGTCGGCGAACGGCACTCCCGCCGCTGCATCGAAGGCGACCCGGCGAATGCTTTGCAAACTCTGCCGCGACGCCGCTTCACCAACCACGCGGAGGCGGTGTTCGTGGATGTCACCGGCGACGACGAACGCCTGATCTTCGGCCAGCGCCGCGAGATGAGTTGTCTTGCTGCCCGGCGCAGCGCACACGTCCAGCACTCGCTCACCGCGGCACACACCGAGCGCATGCGCGACGAGTTGCGACGCTTCATCCTGCAAATAGATCGCGCCGTTTTCAGCGAGCGAGCGGAGTAACGCGCCGTTCACACCTTCCACACGCCACGCGCCCGGCGCAATGTGCGACTCCGAGATTTTTGCTCCCGTCGCTTTCAGTTGGTCAATCACCATCATCGCCGCCCCGCTCGCCTGACGTGACGGGTTGAGGCGAAAAGCGACGGACGGTATATGGTTGTTGGATGCCGCGAAAGCTTCCGCCTCTTCCGCACCGAAGGCCGCGACCCACCGCCCGATCAGCCACGGCGGGTGCGAAGTACGAACGGCGATGCGTTCGATGGAATCGGCAATGCCATTTGTTGGGTCGTATGCAGGTTCGCGCGTCGCGCGCCGCAGCACCGCGTTGACGAAACCGGCGGCGGAACGCAGCCGCGCTTCGTGAACAAGATTGACCGATTCATTGATCGCCGCCGAAGCCGGGACGCGCGTTAGCAGACGAAGCTGGTACAACCCCAGGCGCAGAGCGCGTCGCACCGGGGCATCAATCGTGTCCGCCCCACGGCCTGCGTAATGTTCCGTCAGACGGTCGAGCCAAAGCTGCCAGCGCAACACGCCGAGAACGAGTTCGTAACACAGTGCGCGGTCGTCCGTGCGCAAGTGTTCGGTCGCTCCCGCTAGCAGCGGCGCGGCGTATGCACCCTCTTCTTCAACCCGCCGCAACACCTCAAAAGCGGTGCGTCGCGCCGGCGAAGCCTTGCGCGTGGAATTCGGTCGCTCACGGTTTCTCTTGGTGATCTGCGCGCCCACGTTCACAGCAACCTCTCACCGACATGTAGGCGCGCACCGTTTGAGAAATCACGCGCATTTGTCCGCCGCTTCCCTTCGACCTGAACTTCTAACAGCCGCAACGCGCTTCCCTCACCACACGCGACCACTAAGCCCTCGGCTTCAACCGCGATTACTTCACCGCCAATCGGGACGCGAAGGTTGGTAGTTCCGTTTGCGACTCCATCCGCCGCGCCCTGTGTCGATGAGAAACGTGATAACTCCACAGCCTCAGCGCGCCAAATGACGAGGCGACGTGAGTCATACTCAGCATAGACGTTCGGCCACGGTTGAAACCCTCGCACGCGTCGCTCAATCTCGATGGCGCTTCGTGTCCAATCGACGCGCCCATCCTCGCGCCGCAACATCGGGGCCAGCGTCGCTTCATCTTCGTTCTGATGGCGCGGCTCGATCCCATCAATATCTTTCAGAGTCTCGCTCAGCAGTTCCGCCCCCATCACCGATAGTCTCGTCAGTAGATGCGGCGCGGTTTCGTCCTCTTCAATTTGCGTCGCGCGTTGCCGGAGAATCGCGCCGGTATCCAGACCTTCATCGATCAGCATCGTCGTCACGCCCGTCTCGCGCTCGCCGCGCACAATCGCCCAGTTGACCGGAGCCGCCCCGCGATACTTCGGCAGCAGTGAGAAATGAACGTTGACGCAGCCACGGCGCGGCGTCGACAGGAAACTCGATGGAAGGATGCGACCGTAAGCGACGATCACCGCCACGTCCGCGTCGTGCGAAGCAAACAACTCGCGCGCTTCATCAGTTTTGATCTTCGACGGTTGGTTAACCGGGATGCCGTGCGCCAGCGCGTAATCCTTGACCGGCGGCGAAGTCAGTTTATTGCCCCGCCCCGCCGCCCGATCCGGTTGCGTCCACACGGCGACGACCGCGTGCCCATCTTCCACGCACCGCCCAAGCGTCGGCACCGCCGCCTCCGGTGTGCCCATGAACACTAAACGCAGTTTCATAAAGGATGTAGGACTCTTAAGGAATGAGGGATGAGGGATGAGGGATGAAACTCAGGAATAGAGAACACAGAACACGAAATACGGAACACGGAAGATACCAGGTGGCTCGTTTCCTGCTGTGTGCTGTGTGCGGCATTCTGTCTTCTTGTTTTAATTAATCCCTCATCCCTTTTTAGACCGCTGTCCGTTTCTGTTTCTCGTTTTCGCCTGGACGCGTTTTCAGGGATGTAACTTTAGCCTGCATAAAGAGACCGAGGTAGTCAGGGCCGCCCGCTTTGGAATCTGTGCCGGACATGTTGAAGCCGCCGAACGGGTGGACGCCGACGAGCGCGCCCGTGCATTTGCGGTTGAGGTAAAGATTGCCGACGTGGAACTCGCGCCGCGCGCGTTCAAGATTGTCGGGATCGTTCGAGTAGACCGCGCCCGTCAAACCATACTCGGTGTCGTTCGCGATGCGCAACGCATCATCAAAATCCTGTGCCTTAATGACTGCCAGGACGGGTCCGAAAATCTCTTCCTGCTCGATGGTCGCGCCGGGCTTCACGTCGGCGATGACGGTCGGCTCGATGAAGTAACCCTGTTCGCCGTCAGACCCGCCGCCCGCGACGAGACGCCCGCCCTCGGCCTGACCTCTTTCGATGTACCCGGTGATCGTCTTAAACGCTTTGCCGTTGATGACCGCGCTTAGGTTCGTCGTTGGATCGGTCGGCTCGCCGAGTTTCAGCTTCGCGGTGCGCTCGACGATCTTGTCGATCAACGGTTC
The DNA here is from genome assembly GCA_030859785.1 of Acidobacteriota bacterium. Taxonomy (GTDB): domain Bacteria; phylum Acidobacteriota; class Blastocatellia; order Pyrinomonadales; family Pyrinomonadaceae; genus JACDEG01. Next base: position 4,398 of record JALZJL010000119.1, on the reverse strand, counting down.
GTATGCGTCTGTGTGAATGATGGCGCGCGAACACGCCGAGCATTTTTGTCCCTGAAAGCCGAACGCGGCTTCGACGATACCTGTCGCCGCATCATCAAGATCAACTCCACTGTCGACGATGATCGCGTCCTTGCCGCCCATCTCCGCGACGACGCGCTTGATCCAGAGTTGGCCCTTGTGAACCTTGGCGGCGCGCTCGTTGATGCGCAGGCCAATCTCTTTCGAGCCGGTGAAAGCGACGAAGCGCGTCAGCGGGTGATCGACAATCGTATCGCCGACCTCCGCGCCCGATCCGGTCATGAAGTTAACGACGCCGGGCGGCATTCCGGCTTCTTCGAGAATCTCGAAAAATTTGTAGGCGATGGTCGGCGCGTCCGAAGAAGGTTTGAGGACGACCGTGTTGCCGGTCACAACCGCCGCGACCGTCATTCCGGCCATGATCGCCAGCGGGAAATTCCACGGCGGGATGACGACGCCGACACCGAGCGGAATGTACTCCAGCCGGTTGTCTTCGCCCTCGATCTTAACGAGCGGCGGCGGCGCGGCGTAGCGCAACATTTCGCGCGCGTAGAAGTCGCAGAAGTCAATTGCTTCGGCGGTGTCGCCGTCGGCTTCGGCCCACGTCTTCCCGACTTCGTGAACCATCCACGCCGACATTTCGTGGCGACGTTCGCGCAGGATGCCCGCCGTGCGGAACAAGAGCTTGGCGCGTTCGGCGGGCGGCGTGTTGCGCCATGACGCGAAAGTTTGGTGCGCGGTTTCGACGGCGCGGCGCGCGAGTTCGTCAGACGCTTTTTGGAACCGCCCGATGACTTCCGTCTTCTTCGCCGGATTAACGCTCTCCAGCGTCTGCCCCGTCGTGACGCGCTCGCCCCCGACGACGAGCGGGTAATCACGCCCCAGTTCACCCCTTACCTTTTCAAGCGCCGCGCGCATCGCCCGCGCGTTCTCTTCTCTGCTGAAATCAGTGAACGACTCGTTGCGGAACTCACTCTGCATATGCTTACTCTCCGTAGCATGATGGAAAGCGCGGTCGCCGCTTTCCTGGAAGCTTGCGACCGCGCCGATTGATCATCCGAATGTCGAAGTCTTGTTTAAATCCACCGCCCGGCCTTCGACAGCTTTTTGATTTTACGCTTCACCAACTCGCGCTTGAGCGTCGTCGTGCGGTCGATGAAGAGGATGCCGTCACAGTGATCGGTTTCGTGCAACATGCAACGCGCGGTCAATTCCAGGCCATCGATCTCGTACTCGTTGCCGTCCGTGTCCTGCGCCCCGACGACCGCGCGTAGCGAACGCTTCACTTGAAAAAAGATTCCGGGGAAGGATAGACATCCCTCTTCGCCGGTCTGCTCGCCTTCAACATTCAAGACCACCGGGTTGACCATCACGATGCGCTGCTCCGGGTCTCTGCCGCCCGAACAGTCCATCACGAACACACGCTTCGAGACACCGACTTGCGGCGCGGCGAGACCGACACCCGGTGCGGCATACATCGTCTCGAACATGTCCGCGACCAACTTCTTCAATTCATCGTCAAACTCTGTGACGACATCCCCCGGAGTTTCGAGCACCGGGGCACCGTACTTGACGATATTCAGCACTGCCATCTTAAATTTCCCTTGCCAATCCGCACGGTTATTTTGAACTTGAAGTTCTGAAAAAGACTTCTGAGTGCGTTTTGGATTTTACGATAAACGATGCCCGGATGCCAATTTCCCTGTCTTTCCGAACACTGCCGCCGTCGAGCCGTGCTCGCCTTGTCCTAAAGCATTGCGAGTCGGTGTCTCGCCCGCACAGAGGTCGTGATGAAGTGGTGTAATGTTGGTGGGGAGGGGTTTGATTTGGTGTGGCTGAAGTCTTCTGTCAAAAAAAGTCCACGGTGCGCAACAGCGAGAATTCTGCTCTCGCACCGTGGGGGGCAAGCGTCCGGCAGGAGGTGAAAGCGGACGCGCAACTTATGAGATAGAGAGAAGGTCGGAACTCTTCGGAGGTAAGACAACTCCCAAAGATGGAACTTCTGACTTTTGGTGGATCAAACGCTAGCGGGCTGAGGTATCTATAGAAGAGTATCAATCGCCGTCCGGTTCCACATTTGCGCTTACCTCCCCAAGCGTCAGTCGACTAATCGTCCTTGTACCGGTGGACTAAATGGATTCCTTATAGTCTTCCAGGTTCTCTTGTATTTTGGCGAAGAGGCGGGACTTGAGCCGATGGGATTTCGCTTCTTCAATGGGAATCGGTTGCCACTCACCGGGGATTAAAACCTGCGAATCGATGAAGGCGTCGAGGGCTTCATGTAGTTCGTCGAACGTGATCTTCCCTTTGATGGCAACGACCTCGTTGATGATCCACGTCATCCCGTCCCCGGTCATGCGGTGTTCATCGTTAATAATGGCCGACCTCTCCTGAAGAGTGCTTAACACTTGCGTCAATGACTCGCCCGAAGAGAGCACGAGTTTCCAATACCGGTTCTGAAAGTTTTTAACGTTTGAGATTCGCGCGGGAGTTATCAGCAAGTCTTTTCGTTTGACGTAGGAAGCGGCCATGATCTGACAGAAAGCATCCGGCGGCATGTAACTGTCGTTCGTTCCGTCCTGGCCGACGCCGTGCTCGATGTAATAGCCTGGCAACTCGCGCAGCAACCGACGGATCATAAACACGGGCCGGTGGGTCTGTCCGTCAGGAAGTTTTTCGATGCCCTTGGATATTTTGCGGTCTTCAAAATAGCTGAGCGCGCGGCGGAACTCCTTCACATCAGAGCGCGCTTCCCGCATCAGGCGCTTGATCTGATCGGGCGTAAAGCCGATGCGCCACAGCATGCGCCAGTCTCTCTCCGTCTCGAAGGAGTGGTCATATTCACTGAGGCACTCGTGACTTTTGAATAGACGCAGGTTCTCTTTCTTTCCAGTCACGACAAAGCTCACCGCCTGCGCGAAAACCTGGACCAGCACGCGCGCCCAGTACCGCTGCTCGGTCAGCGAAGCCGAGAATCGATCAACATCTTCATAACGATACTTGTCGTGCTTGGCGGCGAATTGCCGGATCGAGCCGTAGTCCAGAATCGCCCCGCTGGCAAGCATGTTATCGCCATCCCACGCCAGCCAGTTGAAGATATATTCCTCTTCGAGCACGGCTGACATCTTGCCGTAGGAGCGGGCGATGTAGCCGAGCGCCTTTGAATATCTTTCGTCACCAGCAGCGGGGAGTTTCCAGAATCCGTTCTTCACCTGCCGCCGGATGAAGTAATCGAACGAAGCTTTCAGTTCCTTATGCCGCCCTTGTTTCAGATAGCGGAAGATGTGCGCGGGCCTGATTAAGTTGGGAGCGGTGCGCACGCCGATAGCCGTCCCGTCGCGGTAGCTGATGACGGCGAGGGTGCGTTCGGTCGGGATGCTCTGCCGGTAAAATATCTCGGACATGACGGCGGTCGCCAGCATCTCTTCGAGGTCGGCCAGCCCGTTGGAGTAGCCGTAGGTGTTGTCACCGGTTTTAATTGGGCCGTCGGCTTCCTGCGCGCCGGGGCTGAGGACGGTCGCGCCCGTTCCACGACTGGAAACATCGAAGGTTAGATTCTTCGACTTAACGTAACCGTTCCAGATGCTTCTGCCGTCTCCGGAATTTTTCCCTTGTTTGTTTTTGTGCTGCATTTGCAGATAGCGCGTCGCCATGAAAAGGCGCGGCTGGTCGGTACCTTCCGGAGGAGGCTTCTTCCGTCGACTTAAATCGTACTCATTGATGATGCGTAGCGAAAAGGTTTCGAGAATGGCTGCTTCGAGTTGTTCGTTGATTCGCGGGGGATGGTCTTCGGGAATCAGTTCCATCTCCCTCGCCAGTGGGAAATTAAAATAAACAACGTGTCCGTGCGGGCGATGATCCGCGCGATAATCTATAAACGCGTCCGGGCTTACTTCCCGCCACGGGTGCGAACCATCAAGTCCTTTGAATCTTTCGTACATCTCAGGCATACGTCACGAGAAGGGACGCACCGCTACTGATCGGGCTGACTTTGAGAAATAAACGGCGGACTTATCAATCAAACGATTCGCAGAGTGAGGATGGGATTTGCGCGGCGTGTGCATCGCTCTAACTGATGACCGCCCATGTTGATGACAGCCAAGGGGGGCAACTGAATTTGAGTGTAGCGCCTCCGGCTTTTAATAGCCACGCAATTGTTCACGGTAGCCGTCAAAGTTGCGGCGCATCTCGCCGAGGCTGTCGCCGCCGAACTTTTCGCGCATCGCCGAGGCTAACACCAGCGCGACCATCGATTCCGCGATGACGCCCGCCGCCGGAACCGCCGTTACGTCGGAACGCTCAAAGGCCGCTGCCTCTTCCTCTTTGGTGTCGATGTCGACTGAGCGCAACGCGCGGCGCAATGTCGAGATGGGTTTGAGA
>JALZJL010000118.1 GCA_030859785.1 Acidobacteriota bacterium | reverse complement strand
TGTGGCTCACCAAGAGTGCGGATGGAAGCAGGGCGAGAGGGCGGCTGAAAATAGAGGGCATCAGAGCAGACTTCATGCAAGAGTAATATTGCAGGGAAGAAGACTGAGGTGTGCCACGCAGAGTAGTGGGTATTATTCGTCGTAGTGAATTTACTGACGACTTCATTGAGCTAATTTGTCTTGACAACACCGGCCTTCTCATGGAAGTTGACGATACCCCGCTGAGTGTTTCAGTAACTCTTCACGGATTGCTATATGACTTTTGAAGCTGATGGGTTATAAAACCATCCAACAAAACTTAAACTTTCGGAGGGACGGTCATGCAAATCTCAAAAATGTGCCTGCTTGTTGTACTCTTCAGTTTCGGCATATCCCTGCTAGGTCAAGAACCTCAGACGGGTAAGTGGACGGCCCTGTTTAATGGACGTGACTTAAGCGGATGGAAGAACCACGGGGACGAGAAATGGACGGTGGAAAACGGCGAGATCAAGGGTGAAGCTCTCACCAAAGCATACGGTTATCTGTCAACAACGAAGACCTACCAAAACTTCCAAATGAAGGGAAAGTTTAAGGCTGAAGGCACTGGCAACAGCGGAATCTTCTTTCATTCGACGCTTGATGGTGTGGACATCAAGGGGGTTCAGGTAGAAGTCGACCCACAGCCGGGAAAGCACACCGGCGGACTTTATGAGAGCGCCGGGCGCGGCTGGCTGGTGCAACCCAATGAAGCAGCCGAGAAGGCTTTGAAAGTTGGAGAATGGAACGAGATTGAATTCAGCGTGACCGGCAACCGCGTGGTGACTTACGTGAACGGAATCAAAGCGGTTGATTACACCGATCCCAATCCGAAATACACGAATGGCAGCATTGCGCTTCAGCTTCACAGTGGCGGCGAAGGCAAGATGCGGTTCAAAGATTTGTCCCTCAAAGAGATTCGATAGGCTGCTCCACCACGCTGGTTCGCTGCTTCGCTTGGCGGGCACTACGTCACTCGAATATGACCCTTCGCTTGAACGCTTTCAACTTTCAGGTCAAACGAAGTCGGATTCAGGGTCGTGGACTCTACGCACTTTCCTCGATCCCGGCACGAAGGAAGTTGGGCGAACTCGGCGGCGAGTTGATTACACGGCGCGAGGCGCGGAGACGTGCGCGTCACGCTCAATGCATTATGATCGTCGAGACAGGCGAGATGACAGCCGTCGACGCGTCACGGGGCGGGAACGACTTCCGCTATGTGAATCATTCGTGCTCACCTAACACTTTTATGCGGATATGTTGGGGGCGAATCGAATTCTACGCGCTACGTCGAATCAAGCCAGGCGAGGAGTTGACGTGCGACTACGGAGAGACCCATCACGACGGCGCACTCGCGTGCCGTTGCCACAGTCTTGACTGTCGGGGGCACATCTAAGCCGACCCAACCACATTGCCACTTCCAACTGCTTGAGCCGCCATCATTTTCGTTAGACGGAATCAACGATCAAACCCACCTTCCCTTCCCGCATCAGCCGCGTTGAAAAGGCCCTTGTCACTTCGACTTTCGCTATCTGCATCTGTTACGCGAGTTGGTTTACGTCGAAGAGGTGTGTGCCGAGCAGCAGCAGTGGACCCGCCCGCTAGCGAAACTCTTACTCGACATCAAAGCGGCCGTCGAGCGGGCCAAGGCGCAAGGCGAGACGAAGTTGAGCGACGAGCAACTGACCACTTACCGCGCACGCTATGACCGACTGGTGAAACGGGCGGCGCGACGCGAACCCGCCGCCGCAAGATGTGCCGCCTGACGCTTTGGCGAAGCGGTTCAAGGTGGTGAAAGTTAAGCGACGTGATCCGGCCGCGCCATTCATCCGCCGCTTGCAGGGCCAGCGCGAACAGGTCTTACGCTTCATGACAGACTTTGGCGTGCCGTTTGACAACAACGGTTCGGAGCGCGACATCCGGATGGTCAAGTTGCAGGGGCGACGCGCTAGGCCTCCGAGCAAAGCTGGCGATAGCCAGTCATCACTAGCGAAGTTGTGATGTCCTTACCTTGCCGATGCGCCCAAACACACGAAAGAGATGTTGTTACGCCGGAAGGTTGATTGGTTATTACGCATTAACGTCGAGAATTGCAAAACTCGAACGGCGTCATTCGAGTTTCACGGCACAACGGTGAACCCGATATTCCGCGCGGCTTCTGACAACTTGAAATCGTCGCAAATGAACACGCGGCTTTTCGGTTTCTCATTGCACCAGACCAGCGCCGCCGCGAGTTGAAAAGAATCCAACGCGCGCAAGCCATGAGCATCCGGCAGTCGTTCGGCGATATCGCGTCCCTTGTCGCTTGGCGCGATTTCGCGCCACTTGCGGCGCATCGTCTCAAGACGCGCGAAGGCCAACTGTAAGCCCTGCGCATCTAAAAACTTGTCCTGACGTAAGCGGCTTAATGCGCTTTTGATTTCCACAGTCGCGCCCCACCAGACGATGACGCGGCTGCTTTGCCGCCACAGTTTGCGGAAGTCCGGGCTGGTATCTTGCCGGACGCAAAGCGGCACAAGCGCGCTTGAATCCCAAAAGCCCGTTCTAGTCTTCATCGCGTTCGGCTCTGATGACCGCGCGAATCGCTTCGAGCGGTACGTCCGGCGCCGGGAGTTTGAGGAAATCGTCGGACATCGGCTCTAATGGAAGCCGCATCAAGCCTGCCGCGACTAAAGCTTCTTCCTCCGCGTCTAAATCTTCGCCGGAAGTCAAAGGCATCAGTCGCGCGATAGGGCGGTTGCGATCTTTGATGATTAGCTCTTCGCCGTTCTTGACTTGTTCAAGGTACGCGCTCAAGTTGTTTTTCAAATCTGCGATGTTTACTGTTTGCATTTTTGGTTCTCCAGGACATGGCTATAATAGCTTCCAAATAATTATCTCAGCAACATGAAACAAATATGATTTGCTCACGCGCGCTCCATGCTGCATACAAGGACGTTCAGCGCGTGACGATGCGCGGGTCGAGCAGCAAGTAACATAAGTGGGTCATTTGACATGCGTGTTGCCATTCACATCTGCATGTCAGAGCAGTAAATCCGAAGTCCACAGCGAATGATTAATGGCTATTCAGCTGTCAAATGACCCACTAGCATCAATTCTTCAATCGAACCACCTTCCATCTTTTTCCCCTTTCAGGCAAAAAGAAAAAGACCTCGGTCGGCGGAAGCCGTTTCAGAAGTTTCCTGCTCTGCTCAACGCCCTGCACATAAAATACATTGTCCAGCGCATCGCCCGCCGTGCCGCTGTCGGTTAGCACCGCCACGCTCAGCATATTCTCGACGGGCCGCCCGGTGCGTGGATTCATGATGTGCGCATACCTGACGCCACCGATCTCGAAAAACTTTTCGTCGCTGCCGGACACGGAGAGCGCTTGATCTTTCAAACTGACGGTGAGGGCAACCTTACTCGCATCGACTGGGTTCTGGATTTTCACCGCCCACCCTTCACTGTCAGGTGGCGTGCCCATCCCGTACAGTGTGCTGCCGCAGGCGCTAATCAGAGCGTCGGCGATTTTGTGGCGTTTGAGTAGACTGACGACGCGATCAACCGCGTAGCCTTTGGCGATTCCGCCCAGATCAAGCTCCACGCCCGGCCGGTCGAAGCGAATCGTCTTCTCATCAGCATTCAAGATTAAATGCTGATAACCGACGCGGCTGCGTAATTCGGAGATTTCAGCCGGCTGTGGGACACGACCTTCGCCGCGAAAGAAGCCCCAAGCTTTCATCAACGGGCCAACCGTGATGTCAAACGCGCCATCGGATTCGCGACTGTACCTCAAAGCTTCTTCGATAAAGTCGAACAACTCCGGCTCGACTTTGACCGGGCCTCCATCGCCATCGCGGTTGAGACGCGACAGCGGGCTGTCCGGTTTGTAATGGCTCATCAACCGGTCTATCCGATCCACTTCATCGAAAGCGTCGCCGACGATGCGCGTTAACCGCTGTGCGTTGTCGCCGTATGTCACGATGGTGTAAGCACAACCCATTGAGATGCGGCTGTCTTCGTAGCGAACCGGCTTGCCTTGTCGCTGCGCGATTGACGTGCGCGAGGCCAATGCTGATGAAAATAATCCAATGATGAGTAACGAAAGCCACAGCGATTTCACGCAACCATCGTACTCGATCATGCGCCGGAGAGAAATTTGTAATGCCTCCATCTCCTAGTTTCAGCATCGTGCGTTCATCAACAAGTAACTTCAACATTCATCTTGTCTCAGCCAGCGGATTGCGACATGATGTTCGCGCTTACACGTTATCTTGTTTCAATAAATTGCTCGATCACGGAGACACATCATGAAGAGAGTGCTACTACTGATTGCTCTGTTGGGTTTCTTACCCACTCATCCATCACAAGGTCGTCAAGCCGCGCCCGGCGATTCAAGCCTCGCCCTGAGTTACCGTGCGTCGTCCGACTTCGCGCTCACGGCTGATCCGAATGCTCCGGTTTGGAAAGGCATCACCGGTGTGTTCGCCGAGAAGGGCACCCGTGGAGAGGCAGTCGTCAATCATCGCACGGAGATTCGTTCACGATGGACTGAGAAGAATCTCTACTTTCTCTTCGTCTGTCCTTACGAGGAACTGTATTTGAAACCCAACCCGTCAACAACCGCCGAGACAAACATGCTCTGGGAGTGGGATGTCGCGGAGGTCTTCATCGGCACGGATTACCGCGATATCAAACGCTACACCGAGTTTCAGGTTTCGCCGCAGGGCGAGTGGGTTGACCTGATGATTGATCGCAATCCGCAGCCCGCAGACCACAACTGGCGTTGGAATTCCGGCTTTGAAGCGAAGGCCAGACTCGACCGCGAAAAGAAAGTCTGGTACGGCGAGATGCGTATCCCATTGTCGAAGATTGAGAATCGCGCTCCTCGTGCAGGGCTGGAGATGCGCATCAATTTCTACCGGCTTCAGGGGCCGCCATCGAAGCATAAGTTGATAAACTGGCAGCCCGTCAAGAATGATTCTTTTCATACCCCGGAAGCCTTCGGTCGTCTTCGACTCCACGAATCAAGCGCCCCGTCTAATCTCCCGACAACGCAACCGCAGGTCGGTGACTTTGCCTTGCCCCCGACAGTCGCCGATAAAGCAAAATTGATTGTCGTCTACGAAGCCGACAGTTTCTTTGAAGGCCCGGCGTGGGACCCGGTTTCAGGCAAGTTCTACTTCACTTCATTCAGGAAGGATCGGAATCAACAGATTCTGCGGCTCGACGGCCCTGGACAAGTTCACGTCTGGATGGATCAAACGCAGGGCGTCAACGGCATGCGCTTATCGCGCACCAACGGGCGCTTGCTCGGGGCGCAAGCCTATGGTCACAACGTCCTGAGTATGAAAATCGGTGCCGCCGGGCCGGAAGACATCAAGAGCTTGACCGCTGACTTTGAAGGCGAGGCATACAACCAGCCGAACGATTTGGCCGAGGCCCCGAACGGCGGAATTTATTACACTGATCCGGACTTCAAAGGAAAGACTCGCAGCGCCGTTTACTATCTGAATCCCCAAGGTAAAGTCCGGCGAATTATCACCCACCTCAAAATCCCCAACGGCATTCTGGTGTCGGCTGACGGCAAGACGCTGTACGTGGCCGACAGCTTCGAGAAACGCATTTACTCTTACCCGATCATGCCCGATGGTTCCGTCGAGCAAGGGGCCGTGAAGGTCTTCTTTGATCCGTGGACAGAAAACCAAAACGACCCTGACGGGATGTGCGCCGACGCTGAAGGCAATCTCTATTTCGCGATGCGCGGCGGCGTCTGGGTCGTCTCACCCGAAGGCAAAGCGCTCGGCCTGATGCCGATCCCAGAGTTTTGCAGCAACGTCACTTTCGGCGGGAAAGAAGGTCGGACTCTATTGATAACGTGTCAGGGCAAAGTCTATGCACAAGAGATGAAAGTAAAGGGTGCACAGTGATTGCGGAACGCGATTAAAAGCAGATTCTAGAATCTCAATCTGAGCGTCCGTACACACATCTCACTTTGAGAATCACTCTTGTCTCTCGATGACACCGTTTAAGGCTAAGGGATACACAATGAAACACAACCGTACGTAGAGGACATTATGCGCGGTTACTTCTGTTGCCTGCGCGCTCCCTAAACGAATATGATGAAGAAGAAACAAGTCTTAAAAACGAGGATTCTCTATGGGCGCAACTATTAATATTTCAACCGAGCTTGAAGAGAAACTGGCTGGGCGTGCTGCCGCTCAGGGAAAGGGTTTTGAGCAGTTTGCACTTGAAGCGTTGGAACGTGCTGCGGATACTCCGACGATAAGGGAGGCGTTTGCCGATGTACGGGAGCAGATTGAGGCACTTGGCATCTCGGAAGAGGAACTCGATACTAAGATTGAAGCTGCCGTGGACGAAGTAAGGATCAAGCAT
>JALZJL010000114.1 GCA_030859785.1 Acidobacteriota bacterium | reverse complement strand
CGCCGGGCACGACCGCCGTCTGGTCGGGTTTGTCGTCCTTCGCTTTCGATAAGGTGTAAGACGCGGTGAACTGCAAGCCTCTGGAGAAGCGGCGCTGCACCTGCACGGCGAGGCCGTCGTAGCGCGAATTGGAATTGCTCTCGAACAGGCTGATGCGGTTGTAGCTGGTGAATGGCCGGAGCGGAGTCGTCGACGTGAACTGCGCTGCCGGAGTCGCGCCCGCACCGGGAAATCGCCCGACGGTATAAGTCTGTCCGTCAAAGCCGGTCGCGGTCACATCAACCGGCGGCAGGAGATTGATGTCGCGTGTGCGCGATAAGTGGACGCCGCGGAACAGCATGTATGTGACCGACAGACTGACATTCGGCAGAATCTCGCGCTCGAAGCCGAGCCGCGCCTGCTGCACGTACGGCTGCACATAGTCCGACGCGAACAAAAACAGATCGGGGCGTGGCGGCGTCGCACCCGTCGGCGGCGCGCTGAAGATATTCGGGTACGTGAGGCCGGCCGCCGTGATCGCCGCGGTGCTCGACAGCGTGAGGCCGGTTGTCTGGATGCCGTTGCCCGAATGCGCCGTGCCGAGCATGATGCCGGTCGTGCGCCCGTAGAAGATGCCATAGCCGCCGCGCACTACCGACTTATCATCAAACGCATAACTGAAGCCGAGGCGCGGCGCAACGTTGTTCTTGTCTTCGGGCTGGAAGCCGGTATCGAGTCCGGCGGCGGCGAGCACCGGATCGGGGTTTCGTAGCGGCGGCGCGGCGAGCGATTGATAGTCGTAACGCACGCCGAGGTTGAAGGTCAGCTTCGGGGTCACGCGCCAGTCATCCTGAGCGAACACGGCGTAGTCGGAAAGGTCTGGGTTAGTCGTCGCCCCTGAAGTGTTCGGCAGCCCGAACCGTTGCGTGAACGCCGACGGGCGCGACGCCGCAAAGTCGGCGTACGAATTGAATGTGTACTGCCCGCTGAAAAAGCCTGGGAAGAAGTTCAGCACGCGGTCGAAATTAAAATCCACGCCGGTTTTGAAGTTGTGGCGACCGCGCACGTACGAGAGGTTGTCGATGAACTGCGCGCGTTTGATGGTCGTCTCTCGCGGACTGAAGTTGTTGCGGCCAAGCAGCAGGAATCCGCCGCCGGTGTTGATCTGTGTTTCGGGCAGTTCGCTGTTCGCTGTCCCCGGCTCCGCGTCGCGCGCGAACTGAAAACGGAACTCATTGACGACGCTCGTCGAAATGGTCGAGGCGAGCGTTCCAGAAAAGGTCGTCGTCGTGGCGAGGCTGTTGCCGGAATGCTCTTCAGTCGCGAGTTGTCCCGTGAACTCGTTGTTGACGCCGGTGAAGTTCTGCCGGTTGAAACGCACAGAGAGTTGATTGCTGTTGTTGAGACTGATGTCGGTCTTCGCCATGTACACATCCTGATCGCGGTTGACCGGATAGATGTTCAGTCGCGGCAGCAGCAGTGCTTGAATCGCCGCCGTCTGCGCGAAGAAATTGGGCGGCTCGACCGGGTTCGGCAGGTTCTGGCGCTGCCCGTCGTAAGTGAAAAAGAAGAACGCGCGATTCTCAACAATCGGGCCGCCGATGCGACCGCCGAACTGATTGATCTGAGACTGCGGACGCTTGTTCGGACGGTTGCCCTGCGCCTGCGTCGCCTTCAGATTCGGCGTGTTGGCGTTCAACGCTTCGTCGCGAAAGTATTCAAACACGCCGCCGTGAAACTCGTTCGTCCCTGATTTCGTGACGACGTTAATGACCGCCCCGCCGGCGCGCCCGAACTCGGCGGAGAAGCCGTTCTGATTGACTTGGAATTCCTGCACCGACTCTTCCGAGAACTGATACGGAGGCCGCACACCGGTGCGCCCGAAGGCTTGTCCGAAGAAGGTGTTGTTGTTGTCCGCGCCGTCCACCTGAAGATTGTTGAGCGTGCCCTTTTGCCCGCCGACGGAAAGATCGCCGCCGCGCGTCGGGTCGCGCACCACGCCCGGTGTGAGCGTTGCGAAGTCGAGGTAGTTGCGACCGTTGACCGGCAGGTTCTCGATGGCGCGTTGATTGACGGTGGTCGAGACGGAAGTGCGTGTCGTCTCTACGATTGGTGCTTCAGCCGAGATAGTTACTGATTCGCTGGTGCCGCCGACTGAGAGGTTGAGATCGAGTGGGGTTGCGCCACCGACCGTGACCGCGACATCACGCCGTTCGGTCTGTGCGAAGCCCTGTCCCGTGGCGCGCACCGTATAGCTCCCCGGCGGCAGCAGAATCAAACGGAAGTTGCCTTCGTCATCGACGGTAGCGTTCTTTTCCAGGCCGGTCGCTTGGTTAACGGCGGT
>JALZJL010000103.1 GCA_030859785.1 Acidobacteriota bacterium | reverse complement strand
GTGCACGCTTCATCAAGACCTACTTCAAAACTTATACAGACGTTGAGGACTTTCTGAAACGTGCCGAGCGGCGCATTAAGGCGCGTAACTATGTCGAAACGATGTCCGGCAGACGGCGACGGCTGAGCGGCAAGACGAAGCGTGAAGTAAGGCAAGCGCAAAACTTCATGATTCAAGCGACGGCAGCCGACATCTTTAAACAGGCGTTGATTACTGTGCATGAATCATTGCCTGAAGGCGCTCGCATCGTGGCGCAGATACACGATGAAATAATTATTGAGTGTCGCGCTGATATTGCTGAAGACGTTCACGCGTTGACAGTCGCAGTCATGGAGCAAGCGCCTGAGGGCTTCACAGTGCCGCTGCGTGTCGACGCTAAAATAGTTGGTCGTTGGAGCGAGGCGAAATAATCATGTGGGAGCTACATGGATGCATGTGGATTAGGAGCGTTTCGTCGAGCGGCAAATTCATTGATGTCGTCGCGATTAAAACAAATCAAACCATCTATGAATACAAAGCCAGCTTGCTGCATCAGGGCAGAACTATTAGTGCTAATGGAAGCGTGAAGATTTTTAGGAATGCACGCGGAAATGATACCGGAAAGCCGATTGTTTAATGTTTTGAGGTTGAATAATGAACACACAACTACATACCAGCACTGCGCACAAGCAACCGCGCTTCCTCAAGGTCAACGAAGTTGCAGAACTGCTACGCCGCAAGCCCCGAACGATCTACGAGATGGTAGCACGCGAACAGATTCCTTACCGGAAGGTAGGTGGAATGCTGCTCTTCGATTTCGACGAAATTGTAGCGTGGACGAAGGTGAGTAAAAACAAGTGACCATAGTCAACGGTGCTGATACCATGTTGCCATTCTCCGAAATGGCTGCAACCTCAAGGAGAAAATCATGTCAGTCTACAAACGACCGGGATTAAAAAGCGCGAGATGGTATTACTACTTTCGCATCCGCGGACTTCGCTACCGTGGGGCATTACCTGAAGCGCGCACAAAGTGGCAAGCAGAACAGGCCGAAAGCAAGATCAAGCAGGAAGTGTTTGAGAAACGCTATGGAAAGTCGGAACCAGGCACGGAAAAACTCTCTGATTTTATCGAAAAGGTTTTCCTGCCTTGGTCTAAAACCAACAAGCGTTCATGGAAGGATGACATCTACACTGGGCGTGTTCTGTGTGAATATTTTGGGGGCAAAACTTTTCGTGAGATTTCGCCCATCCTAATTGAAAAGTTCAAGAGTGATCGGCGCAAGTCGATTACAAAGAAGGGGACACCGCGGTGTCCTGCGACGGTCAATCGTGAGCTTGTAGTATTAAGCAAGATAATCAATCTCGCGATTGATTACAAAAAAGCCGACTTTAATCCATGCAGTAAGGTTAAGAAGTTTAGGTTGGACAATCGACGATTCCGCTATCTTTTGCCGGAAGAGGAGCCCGCGCTGATGAATGTACTTACGGGACCGCGTGCTCACCTGAAGCCAATCGTAGCAGTGGCCCTCGGAACTGGGATGCGTCGTGGTGAGCAACTCAGCTTACGACGTAATCAGGTGGATTTCTCGCGTAACATCGTGATGGCTAGAAAAACCAAAAGTGGTAAAGACAGAGACATCCCGATGAACTCTGAAGTGAGAAACATTTTGTTTGAACTGTGTAAAGGTAAAACCGGTGAGGAGTATGTCTTCGTCAATCCTAAAACCGACACCCGGATTAAGGAAGTTAAGAAAGGGTTCGGTGCCGCCTTACGTCTTGCCGGAATTGAAGGCTTAGTGTGGCATGATCTGCGCGCTACATTTGGCACACGGCTAGGTGAGGCGGGCTATGATGCATTCACCATTGCAGATTTAATGGGACATACCGATATCCGGATGACAGCACGATACGTGCGGGCGACAGAACGAAATAAACGTGCCGCTGTGGATGCGGCCATGCTCAGGTCGCAGCAAGTTGTCCACAGATTGGCCACAAAAGAAAAACGGCAGGCTGGCGGGCTTGCCGTAAACTCTTGATTTAATTGGTGGAGCAGAGGAGGGTCGAACTCCTGACCTCCGCATTGCGAACGCGGCGCTCTGCCAAACTGAGCTACTGCCCCACGGAGGAGGAAATATAGATAGGGAGGCGGGCAGGTGTCAAGCAGGCGCGGGTGCGTCGGCGGGTGCGTCCGGCGCGTTGAGTAAGCGTCGCGTGGCGGCCTCGATTACGGCCTCCAGCTTTTCAATGTTTCGCCCGCCACCCTGCGCCGTGTCGGGGCGTCCGCCGCCGCGCCCGTCGAGCATGGTGCAGGCTTCGCGCATCAGTGCGCCCATGTCGCCGTCGGCCTCCGCCGAGCGCGCGAAGGCGAGTCGTGAATGATCGCCGTCGCGCGAGCCGAGGATAGCGACGGTGCGTGGGTGCGCCGTTACCGCCAGTGCCAGGCGCTTTAAGGATTCGGCGTCGCGACCGTCGAAGATGTGTGTCACGATTCGTGAGCCGTCGGGGTGCCAGACTGAATTGGCGTTGATGATCTCTTCGGCTTCGACACGCGCGGCGATTTCTTCGAGGGCGCGTGTGCGGCGCAGTAAGTTTTTGTTTTCTTCAAACAGGCGGGCGACTGAAGTAGTTGATTCGTCGCGCGCGACGCTGAAGATTGCCGCTACGTCGCGCGCCGTTCTGTTCGCGCGGCGGTAGTCAGTGAGCGCCCGCCCGCCGGCGATGAACTCGACGCGGGTCATGCCTTTGGCGCGCTCCCAATGTGACACCGCGATGATGCCGACTTCGCCGGTGCGCTGGGCGTGCGTGCCGCCGCAGGCGTTTAAGTCGAAGCCTTCGATCTCAATCACGCGCAGCGTGCCGGTGCGCGTCGGCTCTTTGCGCAAGGGCAGCGCCGTGGCCTGCTCCGGTGTGACGTGTCGGACGTGAACGGAGCGGTCTTCCCAGATGATGCGGTTGGCGAGGTCGACGGCGCGCTCGATCCGTTCATCGGTGGGATCAGTCAATGTCACGTCTATTTCAGAGGCGCGCTCCATGATGCGGAAGCCGTGTGTCTCGGCGTTGAAAAGTTCGATCAACGACTGCGAGAGAATGTGCTGCGCGGTGTGTTGCTGAAGGTGGTCGAGGCGGCGCGGCCAATCGATAGAGCACGCGACCTCTGCTCCGATGGCGGGCGCATCCCCTTCGATCACATGCCGCACGCCGTCTGCTCCGAGGTCGATGCATTCGACGACGTGCGCCGCGCCGAGTGTGCCGGTGTCGCTCGGCTGGCCGCCGCCGGTCGGATAGAACGCGGTGCGGTTGAGCGTGACGACGGGGCGATCCTGCTCATCATCGGCGACGGCGACGACGCGGGCGGTGAACTTCGTCATGTGCGAATCTGAATAGTAGAGACGGTCAGTCATAATTCTTATCAATGCTTAATGGTTTTGACACCCGCCGTTGGCTACGTTGATAATCTTCGGCGTTCCGATGTTTTACCAGCCAAACCCCACGTCAGCAAACACGGAGTCGTTGATGCCCATATATTTTCGGCGCGTCGTCATTCGGATGATCGTCGCATGCACGCTCGTCGCCGTCGCACCGTCCATGACGAAGGCCGCGGCCACTCGTCAGAATCAAATTGGCGAAGACGCTTATCGCATCGCGTATCACGTATCGATGCCGAACCCGAAATCTCATCTCTTCGAGGTGCGCGTCGAAGTTGAATTGAACAAGGTCGAGGAGTTCATCGAGTTCCAGATGCCGCGCTGGTCGCCGGGGCGCTACGGCGTCTTTGAGTTTGCGAAGAACGTGCAGGAGGTTTATGCCACGCCTGACTGTCGACCCGGAGAGCGCTGTGATGCTGGGGGGGGTTATGCGACCAGGATTGACACGCAAACGTGGCGCGTACCCTTGAACGGTTCAAAGAGACTAACTCTCCGGTATAAAGTTTTCGGCGATGATCTATCAGGGACGTTCTCGCAACTCGACGAGCGGCACGCGAACTACAACGGCGCGTCGCTCTTTATGTATCTCGTCGGCCACAAGCAGGACCCGGTAAGGCTGACGATTGAACCGCCGCCTGGTTGGAAGATCGTCAACGGCTATTCGACGCGCGTCGATCAGCGCGAGTGGCAGTTCGCGAATTACGACATCCTGATTGATACGCCGACCGAAATCGCGCCGGACTTAACCATCGACGAGTTCAAAGTTGACAGCAAACTGTACCGCGTCGCGGTGCATTCATTCGGGAGCGAGGGCGGCAAACGCGCGGCGCTCGTCCGCGATGTCGAAAAGATCGTTCGCGCCGAGACCGCGATGTGGGGCGCGCCGGACTTTGACGCATACACATTCATGTTCCACTTTGCGCCCGACGCGCTCCGTGGCGACGGCATGGAACACCTCACCTCGACGCAGGTCATTGAGACGTGCGCGCTCGCCGACGAGGGCTGTTTGGAAGAGGCGCTCTCGACCGCCGCGCACGAATTCTTTCATGTGTGGAATGTCAAACGCCTGCGGCCCGTCGGCCTGGGGCCGTGGGACTTTACGAAGCCGGTCGTGACGCGCGGACTGTGGATCGCCGAAGGATTCACGAATTATTACGGTCATCTGATGCTGAGGCGCGCCGGGCTGTGGCACGAACGCCGGCTGCTTGACTCTTTCGCCGAGACCATCACCAACGTCGAGACCGCGCCGGGCAGTCGCCTGACGAGCGCCGAAGAGTCGTCGATCAGCGCGCCCTTCATCGACCGTTCGGGGAATGAACAACTGACGAACCTGCTCAATACATCGATCAGCTATTACCCGAAAGGTGAGGTGCTCGCGCTCGCGCTTGATCTGTTGATTCGTGGCAAGACCGGCGGGCGGGCGTCGCTTGATGACGTGATGCGCCGCGCGTATGAAGAGTTCTATGTGCGCAGTCCGAAGGCGACGTACTACTTGAAGGGGCGTGGCTTCACCAATGAAGAGTTCGCGCGCGTCACTTCGGAAGTAGTCGGGACGGACATGACCTACTTCTTCGATAGATACGCCCGCAGGACTGAGACGCCGCCCTATGAGGAAGCCTTTGCGCAGGTCGGACTGCGCCTCGTGCGCCGCACCGCCGCGAGCGAGCCGTTTAGCGCCGGCATCACGACGGACTTGCGCGAGGGACAGAACGCGCGAATCGTCGGCGTCGGCCAGAACTCCGCCGCCGAACGCGCCGGACTGCGGCAGGGCGATGTCATTGTTTCAATCGGCAAGACGAATGTCACCAGCCTGTCCTGGCGCAGCACGCTGAATGTTTATAAGGATGGTGACAGCGC
>JALZJL010000075.1 GCA_030859785.1 Acidobacteriota bacterium | reverse complement strand
TCGCCGCCGCGTATGCTTCGACGGCGTGCGGCAGGGCGCGGTCGTACTGCTTGCCGCGATAGAGGGTAATCGCCAGCGTGCTCTCCAGCCGATAGCGCTCCGAGAGTTTCTGCGGTTGGTTCCGCCCATAATCGGCAAGCACCCGCGCCGCTTCGTCCAATTGATTCAACTGCACCGCGCGCACGACGACGACGGCGCGCGCGTCCTGCGACATCGCGGCGGGCGCTTCCGGGTTCTCGGCGAGGAAGCGGCGCAGCGCTCCGAGCGCGCTCTCGTCTTTCGCGGCCAGGTGGTAGAGCATGCCGAGGTAATACAGGTCAGTGCCTTTGAGTGGCCCGCGCGCGGCCAGCGTCAGCGCGTGGCGCAATGCCAGGTCGCGCTGCTCCTGTCGAGTTTTTTCGGCCTGTTGCGGGTTGTCGGCGACGCGGTCACGGCGAAACTCAGCGAACCTTTTTTCGACATACTGCGACGCTTCTTCGAAGAGAGCGGCGGCACCACCAGCGCCGTCGACACCCGGCGGCGCGGCGGCGAGCGAGCGTTGCGGACGCGCCTGCGCAGCAGCAGTCGCGATTGGGTCGTGCGTCAGCGGCAGACACAGCATGGTCACGAGCGCCACGGCGATCAATCGTAGAGCGAATACTGGGTGGTGTGCTTCGATCAAACGTCTATTCTCCATGCGAGACGGCGTAGGCCATCTCGCGCAGGCGGGCCGGCGAAAATGCTTCGAGCAGGCGCGGCGTGCGTCCGTCAACGATCACGTCCGCAATTAACTGTCCGGTCAGCGGAGAGAGCAGAATGCCGTTGCGATAATGACCGGTCGCGTAAAAGAGGCCGCGCACTTCGTCCGATGCGCCGATAATTGGCCACTCGTCCGCCGCGCGCGGGCGCAACCCCGACCACGATTCGGAGAAGCTTAATCCGGCGATGGACGGCGCAATCTCCAGCGAGTGCGCGACGATTGATCGCACGCCTTCAACGGTGACGCCCGACCGGTAACCGACATGTTCGGTGGTCGAGCCGGCGAGGATTCTTCCGTCGCGGCGCGGCACGATGTAACCGCGCGGTGTGTAGATGACGTGGCGCACGAACGGAACAACTGAGCATTGTCGGTAGCAGAGCATCTGCCCGCGCACCGGCGCCACGTGCGGATGCGGTGCCGGCGTCATTGAGCTTGCGGATGAATTGCGGCCCGCGCTTTCCGTGATCGAAAAAGGGATTTGCGAACTCCACGCGCCCGCCGCGATGACGACCGCGCCCGCTTTTAACAAGCCGCGCTCAGTGTCGACGCCCTCGATGTGTCCGGTCGAACCGACGCGCAGCCCGCTCGCTCCGGTCTCCGTCAAAAGATTTACCCCGAACAATTCAACCGCGGCGACCAGCGCGGCGACGAGATGCCGTGTCTCTACTTGCCAGTCCGACGGGAAGCGGAGCGCGCCTCGAACGTGCGGCGAAATCGACGGCTCAAGCTCGCGCGTCGCTTGTGCCGATAGATGTTCGATGGGGAGTCCGGCGCGCGTCTGCCAAGTATAACGTCGCTCTAACTCCTGCTCGTCCTCGTCGGTGAACGCTAGATAGAGTGTGCCCGTCTGGTCAAGCTGAATGTCTCGTCCGGTCTCCGCGCGCAACTCTTCGGCAAACTTCGGGTAGATGTCGCGGCTCGCGCGCTGAAGCTGAAAAAAACTGTCGTCCGTATCAGCCTCGGCTTGTGGTGCAAGCATTCCGGCGGCGGCGTGCGACGACTCTTTGCCGGGATGCTGGCCTACCTCGATGATCGTCACGCGCCGGCCACGGCGGGCGATTTCACGCGCGACCGCCAGTCCGACGACACCGCCGCCGATGACAATTACATCCGCCTCGCCTTGCGACTCTTTCATCTTCTTCGTTGAGGGAAACAACTGGTATGATGCGGAAAAAGTTTTCAGTCTTCGAGTGTTCAGAAATCACGCCACTTGATGACTGAAAACTGAAAACCGGAAACTGAAAACTGATATGAAACATACTATCACACTGATTCCCGGCGATGGCATCGGCCCGGAAGTCACTTCGGCGGTGGTGCGAATCATCGAGGCAGCGGGTGTTGAGGTCACTTGGGAGACGCATTACGCGGGCGCACAGGCGCTCGAAAAGTTCGGCACGACGCTGCCCGATGACCTGCTCGCATCGATCAAACGCAACACGGTCGCGCTCAAAGGCCCGATCACGACGCCGGTCGGTAAAGGCTTCACTTCGGTCAACGTCGGCCTGCGCAAGACGCTCGATCTATACGCGAACCTCCGGCCTGTGCGCGCGCTACCAAACGTGCCCTGCCGCTACCCGGAACTCGACCTCATCGTCGTGCGCGAGAATACCGAAGACCTCTACTCCGGCATCGAGCACGTCGTCGTCCCCGGCGTCGTCGAGAGTATCAAGATCATTACCGAGAAGGCTTCGACTCGAATCGCGCGCTTCGCCTTCGAGTACGCGCGGCGCGAGGGGCGCAGGAAAGTGACGGCGATACATAAGGCGAACATCATGAAGCTGTCGGACGGGCTGTTCCTTGATTGCTTCCGCAACGTTGCGAAGGACTATCCTGAAATCGAGGCCGACGACAAGATCGTTGACAACGCGTGCATGCAACTGGTGATGCGCCCCGAACAGTTCGACATCATGTTGTTGGAGAACCTTTACGGCGACATCGTTTCCGATTTGTGCGCGGGACTCGTCGGCGGATTAGGTTTAGTTCCGGGGGCAAACATCGGCGAACTCGGCGCGTTGTTCGAAGCGGTACATGGCTCCGCGCCGGACATCGCCGGCCAGGGCATCGCCAACCCGACGGCGCTACTGCAATCCGGCATCCTGATGCTGCGGCACATCGGCGAGCGCGCGGCAGCGGAGAAGATCGAATCAGCGATGCTCAAAGTCTTCGTCGACGGCAAAGTCCGCACCCGCGACATCGGCGGCCAAGCCAAAACCACCGAGTTCGCCGACGCGATCATCGCGGCTTTTTAAGACAACCATCGTCTGTCGCACCTTATCGCTGCAAGAACTTGTTCAATGCGACGCGACTTGAAATGGTTACCTCTTTTCTTCGACGAAATGGACAAGTTTGAAACGATTCCTGTCGAAAACGTAAAAGTACAAGCCGCTTGGTTTCTCTGAATCAGGTGAACCATAAACAACGAACAACTTGCTATCTACGCGGAAGGCCGGATTATTGCCCGTATCTGCATACGGCAAGCCGAAGTCAGAGCCATCAACACACTCGAACGGCGGGAAATAAGCCTTCCCCGTTTTGGCATCAATAACTGCCATTGACATTGCGCCCAAACCGCAACCCCAAGCGACGACCGTGTAATGACTGGCGAAGTTCGCGCTTTTCTTTGCGCCTTCTCGCAGTACGCTACGATATAAACGAGCACGCTTGCTTTCGAGAACTACAGGCGCAGGTTTACCGACATACCTTTGTTTCACAGGATAGTCTTTGGACTTCGGTGCATTACTCAAATCTTGAGCAACACCGATTGACCAAAGCATCAAGACAATTAGCAGCACAACTATAAACTTCATTTTGCCTCATATGAGGTAAGCATCGAACGCATGTTAGACGGCAGGCCGTGCGTATTTGCAGCAGTCTCTTTTGTCGCGCACATTCTGTCACACAAGCAGGGCGGAGTGCTCCGTATCCCGCGATTTTTACTCGTCTGTTCGCTCGATGAGGTTTACGGCAAAGCGGCGGCCCCGGTGTCGCCGGCGATGATGATGGTCAGATGATCGGGGCGGAAGTATTTGCGGATCGCGGCGTTGACCTGTTCGACGGTGGTCGCTTCAATGAGTTCGGGGAAGCGGTCGACGTAATCGGTTCCGAGTCCGTAAAACTCAGCGTTCCAGAGCGCTTTGGCAATGCCGCCGTTAGTCGACAGAGAGACTTTGAATGAGCCGATGGCGGAGGACTTTTCATCGGCCAACTCGTCGGCGCGAATGCCGTCGGCGACGTATTCGCGCATCACGTTCAGCGCGGAGTTGATCGCCTGCTCGATGTTATGCGGGTTGACCGAGACGGCGATGTACCACGGCCCGGCGGCGAGCGAGGGCGCACGGAAGCGCGAGCCGATGCCGTAGGTCAGACCCTCGCGGTCACGCACCTGAAGGCCGAGGCGTGAAGAGAGCGTCGATGCGCCAAGTGCGCCGTTAGCCAGCATCGCCGCGTAGTAGTCCGCCGCACGCCGACGCAGCGGCGCAGCGCAACCGAGGATCACGTCCACGTTGGCCTTCTCTTTGACCAGCACCACCTCGCGTCGCGCCGAGACTTGCGGCTCCGGGTCGATCACCTCGATCTCGACACTCTGCTGCGGCCCCGCGAAGTCGCCGAACAGTTCGCGGAACTCGCGCTCGACTTCAGTGCCCGACACGTCGCCGACGATGGAGAGGATCAACGAGCGCCCGCCGTAGCGCTCGTCGTAGAAGCGGCGCACATTTTCAACCGTGACAGAGTTGATGCTCTCGACGAGCCGGTCGCCCGGCGGGACGAAGAACGGATTCGATGAATCGAAGACGCAGTGCGTCAGTCGCTCGTAAGCACGGAAGCGCGTGTCGGACTGCTCCTCCTGAACCATCGCGATTGTTTGCTGCTTTAGCTTTTCGAGTTCATCAGCGGGGAACGACGGCGCGCGCAGCATCTCGGCCAACGTTGCGAGGAGCAGCGGGAAATCTTCAGCCAGCGAGCGGCCACTGATTTCCAACGTCAGTGTGTCGACATCAAAAGCAAGTTCGGCGCCGACCCGTTCAAGGTCGCCGGCCAGTTGCAGTTTCGTCCGTTGCTTCGTCCCGCGCTCAAGCATCTCGGCGGTCAGTCGCGCGAGACCGGGTTTGCTGCGCGGCTCAAAGTAAGAGCCGGCGCGCAGACTGCCGCGCATCGAGACGGTCGGCGTCGCCGTGTTCTCAAGTACCAACAGCGTCGCCCCGGTCTCCAACTCGGTGCGCGTGACACGCGCGGCGAAGTTAGCGTGCCGGTTTGACGCGGGACTGTTGGTGCCGACCACCGCCGATGAGTTTTCACTTAACTTTTCATCGTGCGAAGGAATCGCTGATTGCCGATATGCACCCTGCGGCGCAGTGTCCGGTGGCGGCGTCGTGTCGCTGTCGCGAAATGCCCGGCCTGAATTGTACGGCGCGTCCTTGATGGTCATTTGATTAAGCCTCCATTGCCGTTCGCATTGATGTTCGGACTGCTGGTCGAATTGCCGTTCGCATGCTCGTTGTCGTCCGCATGCTTCGGAATGAAATGACCGACGGTGCGGTTATCCTCGGTGAAATAATGCCGCGCGACGCGACGCACGTCGGCGGGTGTGACACGCGCAATGTTGGCGGCATAGTCCTTGAAGAAGCGCCAGTCGGCGACCGCTTCGGCTTCAGATATCTGCGCCGCGATGTTGGAGGTGCCGTCGCGGTCGTAGGCCACATGCGCGATGAGCTGCCGCTTCGCTTTGTCGACTTCTGCACCGGTCAGTCCCTCGTGCGCGACGCGCTGCAACTCCGTCAGCGCCACCTCTTCGACGTCGCGCGGTTCGACGCCGGGCGTCACGGTGGCGTAGACGTTGAATAATCCAGGGTCGCGGAACTGATCGACGTTGGTGTGTACTTCGACGGCGAGTTCTCGCTCGACGAGCGCTTGATAGAGGCGACTGGTGATGCCGTTCGAGAGTGCCGTCGACAATACGACGAGCGGAAAGATGTCGTTGTCAACGGGCGGGTCGAGCGCACGTGCGGCGAGGTCTTCGTTCGACAGCACGGTTAACTGGCCGAGCACCGCCGGGGTGTGAAAAGCGATCTGCACGAGCGCTAGTTCCCCGGCGCGCCGCACCATCAGACGGCGCTCGCCCTGCTGCGCGGGTTCGTCCGTGTAAACTTCCGGAATCGGCGCTGTAGCCGTCGGATGCGCACCGAAATACTGTTGAAGAAGAGCGACCGCCTGGCCGCGATCAAAGTCGCCGACGAGAATCGCGGTCGCGTTGTCGGGCTGGTAAAAGGTGTCGTAAAAAGTCTTCAGTCGCGCGGTCGGCACATGCTCGACATCGGCGCGCCATCCGATGGTCGGGTGGTGGTATGGGTGCTCGCGAAACGCCGTCGCGTAAACCGCTTCGTCCAGCACCGTCGAGGGTTCATTCTGGCCGCGCTCAAGCTCGTTGCGCACCACCGTCATTTCCGACTGGCGGTCGGCGTCGGCGATGAACGAGTTGCGCATCCGGTCGGCCTCTAACTGAATCGCCAACTCAAGCTTGTCTGAGGGCACGGTTTCGTAGTAGTTGGTGCGGTCGTACCACGTCGTCGCGTTGAAGTTGGCACCGACCCTCTGGAGCGTCGCGGCGATTTGCGTATTCTTTTCGTTGTTGAATGTGGGCGTCCCCTTGAACAGCATGTGTTCGAGCAAGTGGGTTGCGCCGGTGTAACCGACCGCTTCGTTGCGCGAGCCGACGCGGTACAGCACGCAGAGGGTGGCGACCGGCGCGACGCGGTTTTCAACCAGTAACAATTTCATCCGGTTGGCGAGACGGTACTCGCGAACGCCGTCTGCCTCGGTGACAAACTCCACCCCGGCGGGCAATTGCTCGTGATTCATGTTTGCAAATTCTCCTAGAGGTAATTGATGTGCCGCCCATCATCGCGGCCATGTTTGACTTGACAAGCTAAAGCGCCGCGTTTGGAGTCTTGCCGCGTGCGCGGAACATCTCCATCAGCGCGAGTTCTTCTTTCTCGTATTCGGGCTGTTGGCGGCTGATGCGGCGCTCGCGGCGCAGGCGAAACTCCTGGAGAGTGACACCCTGTAGATAATTCTCCAACACCAGCGGGTGGACGTAGCAACTGCGGCACACGGTCGGCGTGTTGCCGAGCCGCTCCGCCACGCGCGTGACGGCTTTAACGAGGTTGCGCTTCGCCGCCTTGTCGTCTTCGGCAGCCCCGATCTCAGCTAGTTCGGCGGCGGCCAGCAGCGTCCCGCCCCACGTGCGAAAGTCCTTTGCCGAAAACTCCGGCGTGGTTGCCGACTTAATGTATTCGTTAACGTCGCGCGGCGTGATCGGGCGCGCCTTGCCGTCCTCGCCGATGTACTGGAAGACGTGCTTGCCGCCGAGCGCTTTGATGTCGCGGACGAGTGCCGCCAGTTCGTCATCGACGATGATGCGCCGGTGGTGGATATGATGCTTGCCAACGAAGCTGAAGACGAGACGACCGCCACGCTTGATTTCGAGATGGTTGTTGCGTAGCGTCGTCACGCCGAAGGTCTTGTAGCGCTTCACGCTTTCTTCCGATCCGACGCGGAAATAGAGATCATTAATCAAGCGCACAACCACCGCCAGCACGCGCTCGCGCGTCAGTCCGTCACGCGCGATGTCTTCGTTGGTGCGTCGCCGGAGACTAGCCAGGTACTCACCGAAACGCTCGATCTTTTCGTACTTGCGACGCTGCTGCCGCGCCGCGAATGATGGATGATAGATGCGCTGCACACGCTTACTCGCGTCGAGGCCGATGGCTTGCAGAGAGCTATGCGCCGATGGCGAGATGCGCACCTCGCTCCACGCGGGCGGAATGACAAGGGACTTGATGCGCTCAAGCTGCGACTCGTCGGTGAGGCGTTGGCCGTCCGCCGTCTCGTACCAGAAGCCGCGCCGCTTCGAGCCGCGCCGTCGCCACCAACGGGCGCGCGCGCCGCGCACCACGCCGCTGATGACATCCTTAACCGCCTCAGTGGGAGTGATTGAATCCGCATTGCTCGACACTTTTTTCGCGCCCCCTGTTCTAGTGGATCGTGTCAGTACTAACTGCGGTAGCAGGCGGGTCTTTCGGCCACGTCACAACGCGCCCGCTACCGCAGGCGGTACTGACCTGCCTGTCCTACGTAGTCGGTATTTTGGTGTGTCCGCACATAGCAAGTT
>JALZJL010000065.1 GCA_030859785.1 Acidobacteriota bacterium | reverse complement strand
TGAAAGCGTCATCGTATTTGCGCCGGGTCTTGGCAGCGGTCGTGGTGGTCGTGGTAGCTTTTTTCATCTTTGATTTGACGATTGTTGAAGAGAATTCCGTGTCCGTCAAACCGTGACCACCTCATTGAAGGAGGCGAAATATGAAAGACGTAAAAGATTTACTAGACTTTTCGGGTCACTTAAGGGTGGCGGGCATGACGTGCCTGTGCGTTTTGACGGCGTTGCTGACCGTACTAGAAGTCGCGACCGCGCAACAGCCGTCTGCGAATGCGGAAGCTCCTTCCAAATTGTCTGTGAAGACTGTTCCCGGTGAAGCTTCGCTCCTCGCACAGACCGATAAAGGGTACCGCATTGGTCCGGATGACGTGCTCGACATACGCGTCTATAATCGCCCGCAACTGTCACGGGATGCGGTGCGCGTAGACGCTCGCGGTATGATCAGAATGCCGATGATCGAAGATGAAATTCAAGCTGCGTGCCGTTCAGAAAGTGAACTTTCTAAAGAGATTGCCGCCCGCTATCTGAAGTATCAAAGAAAACCGTACGTCGATGTTTTCGTCAAGGAGTATCAGTCACAACCAGTAGCGGTCATCGGCGCTGTGGACAAGCCCGGACGCTTTCAACTTCAGCGTCGCGTTCGCCTGTTGGAGTTGCTGTCCTTCGCGGGTGGCCCCACGGAGAGGGCGGGAGGGCGCATCCAGATCACCCGCGCGCCTACGGCCCTGAGATGTGAGTCGCCGGTTGCGGACGCCGCCGATGAGCGGTTAGTAGACACCCTCGTCGCCTACAACCTAAGAGACACGTTGCGGGGTGACGGAGAGGCGAATCCGTATGTGCAGCCGGGCGATATCGTTAGTCTGCCTGATGCCGAACAAGCTTTCGTGGTCGGTAACGTATTGAGGCCGTCGGCTATTCCGCTCAGAGAGCCGATCACCGTATCACGGGCCATCGCGATGGCGGGCGGTTTAATGCCCGATACGAAGAGCAGTAAGATTCGTATCATCAGGCAGTTGGCTGGTAGTAAATCGGAGGTACTTGTTGATCTGATGGCAATCGAAAAGCGCCAAGCCGAAGACGTCACGCTTTTGGCAGGCGACATTGTAGACGTGCCGATGTCGGGCGGCAAAAGATTCCTGCGGGGTCTCGTTGGCACGATAGCTCCTACGATCTCCAACCTTCCAGTGCAGGTAGTCAGATAACGCGGCGCACCACCTTAATGTCATATGCGAGCGGGCCGCAATCGCATCTGATCCGGTGATTTAGCGAGACCGCCGCGGAACCCCGTATGAGTTGATGAAAGAATCACGCAACATAGTTGAGAGAGAAGCCAGAGGTCCCGTACAGACTTTCGCTGGTCGATCACATGAGATTTTTAACGGCGTAGAGGTTGACGCTGAAGTAACCGTGCGTGATTACTGGCGCATGATACGTAAGCATCAATGGCTGGTCATTAATATAACTTTATTCTTCACAATATTAGCAGCCGCCTACATGCATTTTCAACCCAATGTCTATGAGGCACAGTCGCGCATTCAAGTTAACTTGGAGGACAACCAGTCGCTAGGTTCATCTAAGAACGGCTCAATTATTGTTAGCAACCCCGTCAACGACCCGGCATACTTCAATACCCAGCTTCAAATCTTGACGAGCCCGGGTCTCTCGCGGCGCGTCGTGATGACGCTGGACCTAGAGCACAATAGCGACTTTCTCCCCCCCCAGTCGACGCAAGGCGGATTGACGTGGCAAAGATTGTGGGACCTTGTGATAGGGAGCAGTGAAGGCAAGACAGGCGGCACCGGGGTCAAAAAGGATGTGCCGCTTCCTGGCGCGACTGCTCCGGCGAAGGCACGCGAGGAGTTAGTTGAAGCCAAGCGACTTGGGCCGTATGTGGCATTTCTGCGCCAAGGCCTTAAGGTAGAACCGGTTAAGGAAAACAGGCTGCCGGTTAAGGAGACCCGCCTGATAGACATAAGCTTCACACATACCGAGCCGGTCATCGCCGCCAAGGTCGTCAACGCAATCGCCGAAGCTTTTGTCCTCTCGAATCTAGAGCGTAAGGCCGAGACTGGCATTACGGCGGGAAGCATGTTACAGAAGCGCGTTGTAGAGCTCCAAGCCCAAGTGCGTAGCGGCGAAGAGAAGTTGATTAATTATGCCAAGAATCACAACCTCCTTTCTCTCGACACTACCCAGAACACCGTCGTCGACCGCCTTGCTGGTCTCAACCGTCAACTCCTCGAAGCGGAGAATGAACGCCAAATGGCCGAAGCCGCCTATCGCGCTAGCCAAGCACCGGGCGCCGCCGAGGCGCTCGCCGAGGAAACTGCTCAACAGACAGCTGCCGCCGAAATAAAGCTGTCCGAACTGCGGCAGCGGCGCGCGCAGTTGTTAGTCGATAACACTGAGGACTGGCCTGAAGTCAAGGAAGTCGAACAACAGATCGCCGTTTTCGAAAGATTTCTCAAAGAGACGCGCAGCCGAGCGACCACAATCGTGACGACAAATTTAGAAACCCGCTACAACCAAGCCTTAGCGCGTGAGCGGGCACTGCGAATCTCTTTAAAAAAGCAGGGCGGCGAATTGCTCGCGCAAAACGAAGCAGCCGTTCATTACCGCATGATCCAACAGGAGCTTGAAACAAATAAGAACCTTCTGAACGGGTTGTTGCAGCGCGCCAAGGAAAATGAAGTGTTGATGGTCGGGGCACAGAACAACATTCATATAGTCGATTACGCCTTCGCGCCGGACGGGCCGGTCGGCCCGAAGCGTTTGCGAAACATGACGCTGGCACTCGTCGCCTCTCTCGCCTTGGGCGTCGGTCTCGCGCTCTTTATCGAACACACGGATAATACCGTGCGCTCGATCAAGGATGTGGAGAAAGATTTATCTCTGCCCGTGCTTGTCGTTGTCCCTTCGGTCAAGGGTTTGACGCAGCGACGCTTTTTCCCCGCCGTCGGTCATCTACAATCGGGCGACGGTAACAATCGCCCAGTGCTGTTCGGCAAAGCTGACGCGCGCACCCCACTGGCTGAAGCATATCGGAAATTGCGCACCTCGATGCTGCTATCGTCATCGGAGCATACGCCGAAGACGATTCTGATCACGTCAAGCGCTCCGGGCGAAGGCAAAACTACGACGGCGATCAACACGGCAGTAAGTCTGGCTCAGACCGGGGCCCATGTGCTTCTCATTGATGCTGACATGCGCCGCCCGAGCCTTCACTCGGTTTTTGAGTCACCTAATGACCGCGGCTTAAGCAGTTGCCTGTCGGACGATGGGAGCGCTGTCGATCCACTTACAATAATTGAGCACCACGAGGTGAGTGGCCTTTACCTGCTTACTTCAGGGCCGATGCCGCCCAACCCAGCAGAACTGCTAGGCTCGGAGCAAATGCGCCACCTTATCGCTCGTCTTGAAACTGCCTTCACACATATCGTTATGGACTCACCGCCGATCGCTTCCTTCACCGACGGCGTAGTCCTCTCGTCGCTAGTCGATGGCGTTTTGCTAGTCGTGCATGGCGGCGAGATCTCACGTGAGATCGTGCAACAATCGCAGAAAGCCTTACAATGTGTCGGTGCCAACATCATCGGCGTTATCTTGAACAACGTAAGTCTACCTTCCTACGAATACTACTTGTACGACGAAAAGTATTATCAGCAAGTA
>JALZJL010000054.1 GCA_030859785.1 Acidobacteriota bacterium | reverse complement strand
CTCGCACCCGCCTCGTTTAGGTTGTCGGTAGCTCGAAATAAGGAGGAACCATGAAAATTCTCATAGTCGCCGCGTTAGCATTATGTGCGCTGGTGTTATGCGTCAGCAGTGCCGCAAACGCTCAATCGGATCGCGGCTCGCTCACCGGCACCGTCACCGACGCTGGTGGAGCGGTCGTGCCGAACGCTCGAGTCACCGTTACGAACATCGACACTAGCGAAGCACGCGAAAGCGCCACTTCCGATGTTGGCGTCTACAATTTCCCACAACTGCAAGCAGCTCCCTACCGGCTTGCGGTGGAAGCGACAGGCTTCAAAACAGCGACGATCAACGAAATTAGAATTGGCGTTCAAGTAGCGCGTACCGCCGACATGCAGTTGGAGGTCGGCGCCGTCGGCGAAGTCGTGACGGTCTCTGCCGAAACGACGGTGTTGCAAGCTGGTAATTCCGCTCAGCAGCGCAACGTCACCGAGCGGCAGGTGAGGGAGTTGCCACTGCTCGTCGCCGCCGAATCCGGCGGGCGTTCGCCGCTCGGGTTCATCTTCCTCGACAGCAGCGTGACGCCGACGGGCGCGGGCGGTGTTTCGGGAACCAGCACCAACAATTTCCGCGTCAACGGCGGTCAAGGCCGAGGCACGGACATCCTGATCGACGGCGTGACGACCAGGCGTGGCGAAAACGGCACGTTCTTCACGGAGGTCGCGCCGGGTCCGAACGCTTTTCAGGAGTTCACGATCACGACGGCGCAGTACACCGCCGAGAACGGACAATCATCCGGCGGCGTCATCAACTTCACAATTAAGACGGGCACTAACAACTTCCACGGCGAGGGCTACCTGTTCCTCCGCAACGAAGCTCTAAATGCCAATACCGACTTCAACCGGATACGCGGACTTGTGCGCCCCCGCGACCGGCAGCAGGAGTTCGGCTTCTCGGTTGGCGGACCCGTCATCCTGCCGCGCTTCGGTGTAGGCACGCCCGCCTTCTTCAATGGTCGTAACCGGACGTTCTTCTTTTTTAACTATGGCGGCTACCGCATCGACCGGCAAGAGAACGTTTCACTTAGCGTCCCGACTCTGCGGATGCGACAAGGCGATTTTGGCGAACTGCTCACGGACCCATATGTGCGGCAGTTCTTCGGCCCCGGAGGCGTGCAAATCTTCAACCCCTACGAGCGTCCCGGTCAGCGCACGGCTTTTGCTAACAACATCGCTCCGCAAAATCTGATTGATCCGGTTGGACAGAATTTCGTCAATCTCTTCCCGCTGCCGAACACCACAGGACCAAACGGTTCTACTGTCTATCGTAATTATCTGGCTTCAACCGTCGAGTCGGCGCGGACGAGCTATTACACAACCAAGATCACCCAGATTCTTACTGACCGGCAGACGCTCAACTTCAGCTACATCTACCGCGTGCTGCCAAGCCAGAAGGGTGGCGCTCCGCGCTTCCCTGCGCCATTCGTCGCACAGGGGCGCTGGCAGCAGCAATTCCAATCGTACTATGCCCGTGCACAACACGATTGGAGCATCACGCCGACGCTGCTGAACCACATCAACATGGGCTTCAACCGGACGCTCGTCTTGAATCGCAATTATTCAAGCCTGCGCAATAGCCTCGTGATTGGACCGACGTTCGAGCGCGGGCGCCTCGCCACGGACTTCGGACTGCCGCCGGGTTCGACGCAGAACATAGGATTGCCGCTCATCGATATCGGCGAGCGCGGCGATGCCGTGAGCGGGGCTGATCCACGCACCTACCAGGGCGGCGGTTCGACCTCCTTTGACAACTCGAAGGGTGATAACACTGTTCAGTTCAGCGATTTCATGACCTATACGCGCGGGCGGCATACGTTTAAGTTCGGCGGCGACCTACGCTTCCAGCAGTTGAACGTCAGCCCACGCTTCGATGTCGGCGGCAACTTCCAGTTCCGCAGCACCCAAACCGCAAACACAAACGAGAACACGCAAGGGTGGTCCATTGCTAGCCTGCTGCTCGGCGCGCC
The DNA here is from genome assembly GCA_030859785.1 of Acidobacteriota bacterium. Taxonomy (GTDB): domain Bacteria; phylum Acidobacteriota; class Blastocatellia; order Pyrinomonadales; family Pyrinomonadaceae; genus JACDEG01. The sequence goes on along the minus strand of JALZJL010000054.1, from coordinate 2,107 downwards.
GTCGAACGCCTTCAACAGCCTGCAAACGGTTGATCCGGCGATGCGCATGCAATATCACTCAATCTTCTTCCAGGACGACGTGAAGCTGACGCCGCGCCTTACCATCAACCTCGGTCTCCGCTACGACATCAACCCGCCGCGTTTTGAGGCGAACGACCGTTACCGAGGCTTCGACCCGGATGTGATCAACCCGCTGATTAACCGGCGCGGCGCAATCATCGGCGCAGCCGGTCAGGGCGGACTGCAAGCGGAGCATCGCGGACTCACTAAGACGGATTATTCGGCCATCGGGCCGCGCGTCGGATTCGCTTACTCGCTCAACGACCGGACGGTCATCCGTGGCGGCTACGGGCTTTACTACAGCCCGATTGCCTACAACGATCAAGGCGAAGGCGGCTTTGAAGGTTACAATCCGGGTCAGTCTAACCCCAGCGCGGGACGCGAAGCGCTCAACACAATCAGCCAAGACGGAAACCCGCGAATCCCCATCTCATTGCGCAACTTCACGCCCCTCCCCATAGCTAACCCTGCCGATCAATCCGTCGGGATACTCAACCGCAGCCCTGAATTCTTCGACAAGAACTTCAAGCTTGGTCGGACTGCGCAATACAGCCTCGACATGCAGCGCGAACTGCCTTACAACTTTGTCGTCTCGCTGGCCTACATCGGCAGCCGCGGCACGCGCCTGCGGTCCAACTTTTTACCGCTCAACTCCATACCGCTCGAAGCTTTGAAACTTGGCGATACTTTGCTGAGGAAGCGCGTCGCCAACCTGACGCCGCTGGACCGCCAGTACGCGGCGAGCGTCGGCATCACGCTGCCAGCGAGTCCGGACGCCGTCTACCCCAGCTTCAACAACCAAACCGGGAACGGACTGCTCAACGGCACGGTCGCGCAGGCACTCCGCCCCTTCCCGCAGTACGGCAACATCAACAACCGCCTCGAAAGTCAGGGGCAGAGTTGGTACAACGCCGGCAAGCTCGACATCAATCGCCGCTTCACTAACGGCATCCAGGCGGGCTTGTCCTACACCTTCTCGAAATTGATCACCGACGCGGCGGAAGACCTTTTTGGCGACTCGCCGATCAATGGCGTTCGGCAGAATCCATTCGACCGACAATCTCTCCGAACAATTTCGCCAAACAGCTTTCCGCACTCGCTCGTCTTCAACTATCTTGTCGAACTGCCGTTCGGCAAGGGGCAACGTTTCCTGAATCGCGGTGGCTTAGTTGATCGTCTCGTCGGCGGCTTCCAAGTAAGCGCGATTCACCGCTACCGCAGCAACGTGGCGCTCGTGCCGTTGGTCGGCGGTGCCCAGAGAGAGTTCCTCGACCTCGTCGGCTACGGTAACAACCTGCGCCCCAACGTCACAGGCCAGCCGTTCTACATCGAAGACACCCCGATACCCGCCGGCAACTTGGCTTCCACGAGTTTCCGCTACGTCAACCCGATGGCCTTCACGCGCCCGCCGGAATACCGCACCGGCGCGCCGGCGTTCTCGCTCGACAATAACTCAACCGTCAGCCCTGCTTACGCAGCCTACTACGCCAACCCGACACGGTTCTTCGGCAACGCCGCGCCGACCTACAACAATCTGCGCGCACGGCCTTTCTACAACGAAGACTTTAGCATCCTGAAGAAGACGCGCGTCACCGAAGCGACTTACTTTGAGATACGCGCCGAGTTCTTCAATCTCTTCAATCGCGGTCGCTTCGGCGTGCCGGGCGTTAACCTTAATGACCTAAACCTGAGCAACGCCGCGAACCCGTTTGGTAACTTCGCCGTTTCGGAGCGCGGTTCTACTATCGACCAGCCGCGTCGCGTACAGATCGCTGCGCGGTTCGTGTTCTAATTTGGATCTGGTGCAAAAATTCAATTGTATACAAGATATAGGAAAGTGCGACGAACTTTCCACAATATATGGTAGCCAATTTCAACTCGTGATTCTATTTGCACCAAAACCCTCGCGTCAACCATCCATCACCGGTTTTATGTTGCGTCGCATTTTTCTTCGGTTCGCTCATCAATGGAAACCAGCGGCGCTGGAAGCAACTTGAAAAGAGATAAATTGCCGAATCTTCAGTTTCTCTTTCATGACAAACTCGCC
>JALZJL010000037.1 GCA_030859785.1 Acidobacteriota bacterium | reverse complement strand
ACCGGCAGCAGAAAGCTCGGCACGTTGACTCCGAAGATGTTCACCGTCTGGTCGTCGAGTCCGAGCCGGTCGATCTCTTCGGCCTCTTCCCAACGCTGGAAAGTAATCGCCAGACCGACCGGCTTCGGGCCGCTGATGGCCGAGACGCCGAACAAATCACGGACGTTGAGAATGCCGAGGCCGCGAATCTCGATGTGCTCGCGCAGCAGGTCGGGTGCGCTTCCGATCAAGCGGTCGGGCGCGATGCGGCGAAGCTCCACCAGATCGTCAGACACCAGCCGGTGCCCGCGCACAATCAGGTCGAGCGCGCACTCCGACTTGCCGATACCTGATTGACCTTGAAGGAAAACTCCGACGCCGTAGAGGTCAAGCAGGACGCCGTGGCGAGTTTCGCGCGGGGCCAGCGCGTCGTGCAAAAAATCAGTGATGGTGCCAATCGCCACCGAACTGACGAGCGGCGTCAAGAGCACCGGGAGCGCCGCACGCTCGGCCTCCTCGACAAACTCCGGCGGCACGACGAGTCCCTTCGTCACCACCACGCACGCCATCTCTTCAAGCAACAGATTCCTGATCGCCTCGCGTCTTCTCTCAAATGGTAATTGGTTGAGGAACCAGATTTCACTCTGCCCGACGATCTGCACCCGCCCCGGATGAATGTAGTGCGAAAAGCCTGCCAACGCGAGGCCGAGTTTCTGAATCCGCGCCACGTCGATGCAGTGCGACGCTGCGCCGCGCGCCCCAGCCAACACGCGTAGATCGAGCGCCGCCGGCGACCGCGCCACGAACTCTTCGACAGTGATTGCGGGTCGTTCTTTCGGTGAATCGGTCATTGATGTGTTGGGATTCTTGTCCGAAGCGTTGAGGAATAATGAAGCGCGGCGGCATCGGGCGGCGGCTTGACCAACCAAAGAGCGGGGTGGTTGTGGTTGAGGGGCAGCGGCGCAGCCCGCGAAACGAAAGCGGCGGCGAGAAGAGGCGATTCGCGACCGCCGCCGCGCCACCGCCGGACGCCTCTCTCTCTCACTCTGCGTGCGCCGCACCCGTTTACGTCTGGACTAAACCGAAGTTGCCATCTTTGCGTTTGTAGAGAATGCTGACGCGGGTCGTGTCGGCGTCGCGGAAGACGAGGAACTGGGCGGCTTCTGCGGTGAGTTGAAGAGCAGCCTCCTCTGCCGTCATCGGCTTGACCTCATAACCGCTTGCCGAGATGATCCGCCCGGCCCTCGGCGCGACTTCGACGGCGCGCCCGTCGCCGTCCGCCGGCGTCAACGACGAGAGCGGCTTGCCGCCCTGACTGCGGTCGATGATCTTCTTCTTCAGCTTGACCACCTGCTTTTCAATCTTGGCGATTGTGCGCGACAGCGCCTGGTACATGTCGGCGTTGGTATCAGTGGCAGTCAACGTGTGTTCGCGCCAGTGGACGAGCACCTCGGCGATATGGCGATTCTTGTTAACCTCGATGATGACATGCGCTCTCGCGGTCGAGTCGTGGAAGATGTGGTCGATCTTGATGAAATGATCTTCGACGTGAGAACGCAGGGCGGGCGTCACCTCCATGTGACGGCCCGTGTACTCAAACTTCATCTGTCTTCTCCTTCGATTAATGGCGTCGGCGCATGTCGTGACGGCGACCGGAGCCAAGCCGGTGACACACCTTCCCCGACCGCACCGACCCACTGATGATGTTAACTGTACATTTCAGCGATGGCGTGCGCGGGCGGAACCTCGTTAAACTACGGCGCGTCGTTCGCGCGAGCCTGGAATCTGCATCTGGTCGCGATATTTGGCGACCGTCCGGCGCGACAACCGAACTCCGTCTTTGGCTAAAATCTTAACCACATGATCGTCGGTGATCGGATTGTGCGAGTCCTCTTCTTCGATTAATTTTTTGATCTTCAATTTGATGATGCGCGTCGAGACCTCTTCGCCGTCATCGTTCATCATGCCTTCGGTGAAGAAGCGACGCAGTTCAATCACGCCCTGCGGCGTGTGTGTGTACTTGCGATTGACGACGCGCGAGATGGTCGAAAGATGCATCCCCGTATCCTCTGCGACATCCTTTAACATCATCGGCCTGATGTACTGCACGCCCTTGTCGAGGAACTCGCGCTGACGCCGCACGATGCACTCGACCACACGGTAAATCGTCTGGCGGCGGTGCTCGATGTTGCGCAGCAGATCGACGGCGGAGCGCATTTTATCTTTGATGAAGTCGCGCGTCTCTTTGCTTGTGTCGGGGCGACCGAGCATCTGCTGGTAGCTGTGGCTGACTCTGAGGCGCGGGCTGCCGTCGTCCGCGAAGTAGATCACATAATCGTCATCGATCTTTTCGATGAATACTTCGGGCGCAATCAGAATCGGTTCTTCCGACGAGTAGCGGCGGCCCGGGTACGGGTCAAGCGTGCGGATGCGATCCAACTCAGCGACCAACTCTTCGACGCTGTGCCCGATCAGTTTAGCGAGGTTCGGCAGTTTGTGCTGCTGCATTTCGGCGAGCGGATGATCGCTAATCAGGCGGGCGGCGAGGGTGTCCGTCTCGACGCGAATTTCCAATTGCACTAACAGACATTCGCGCGGGTCGCGCGCGCCACACCCCACCGGGTCGAGCCGCATCACCGTCTGTCGCGCTTCTTCGACCTCTTCGATGGTCCAACCGCCGAACTCCGCAATCTCTTCGTTTGTCGCATTCAGGCGACCGTTCCCATCGAGATTGCCGACGACCGCCTCCGCCACATCGAGCACTTTGTCGCTGACGTGGGTCATGTGCAGTTGCCATATCAGATGCTCGGAGAGTGAAGGCGGGCGCGTCAAAAACTGCTCGAAGGTTGGGGCGTCCTCTTTGTACTCAAACTCTTGCGTCTTGTAGCCGGGGTCTAAGTACTCCTGAAATTCACGCCCGAAGTCGATCTCCTCAAATGCGTCGTGCGGCTCTTCGGTGCGCTCAGAGTCGTCTTCGCCGCCCTCCGACGGTTGAACCGCGTCAGGGGCGCTCGCGTCGGTGCCGGCGGCGATCATCTCTCCTGTCGGCAACTCGCCGGAGCCGTTTTGCGAAGCGTCGTTAGGTTCCGGCGCGAGACCTTCGAACACGTTCGGCTCGGCTTCGTTCGTACCACCGGATAGCTGATCGAGAATTTTTTCTTCCAACTCTAGCTTCTCGGCCTGCCCTTCAACCTCTTCGAGCACCGGATTCTCCAGAAGCTGTTGCTGAATCAGATCGCTTAATTCGATGGTTGTCATCTGCAACATCTCGATGCGCTGCCGCAATTGCGGCGTCAGCACGAGACGCTGTGAAAGGCTGGTGGTGAGCTTAACGGACATACCTTCGTTCTAATAAATGTTGCTGTAGTCTAACGGTAAGTTTCGTCGGTATTGTACACCAAGAACGGTGCGGTCGAAATTATAACCGATTTTGGTTGAGGTGCGCAGCGACGATTCTGTGAGTAAAATTCAAAGGCGGAATTTTTCGCCGAGGTAGAGGCGGCGCACCTCTTGGTCTTCGGTCAATGCGACGGGCGCGCCGCTGCGGAAGATGCGCCCCTCGGCCATGATGTACGCGCGGTCGGTGACGCCGAGAGTTTCGCGCACGTTATGATCCGTAATCAGAATGCCGATGCCGCGCCCGCGAAGATAAAGAATCATCTGCTGAATATCTTCGACGGCCTTGGGGTCGATTCCGGCGAACGGCTCGTCAAGCAGGATGTACTGCGGGTCGGTCGCGAGGGCGCGCGCAATCTCTGTGCGACGACGCTCGCCGCCCGACAGCGCGTCGCCGCGAGTGTGGCGGACGTGCGCGACGCCGAACTCCTCCAGCAACTCTTCGAGCCGCGTCAGGCGCTGCCGGCGGCGCAATCCCATTGTCTCCAGCACGGCGAGGACGTTCTGCGCGACCGTCATCCGCCGGAACACGGAAGGCTCCTGCGGCAGGTAGCCGACGCCGAGCCGCGCTCTCAGGTACATCGGCAGCTTCGTGATGTCGCGATTGCCAAGCATGACGCGCCCGCCTTCGGGACGTTCGAGACCAATGATCATATAGAAGGTCGTCGTCTTGCCCGCACCGTTGGCGCCGAGCAACCCGACCACTTCGCCCTGCTCGACGTGCAGGCTGACGCCATTGACGACGCGCCGCTTGCCATAGCTCTTCACCAAATCAAACCCGGCCAGCGCCGTCGGCGAGGGAGTTTCCTGAGCGCCCATCCGTCGCTCCTCCGCCACGTCTCCAACCGCCAGTTCGATTATCTCTTCCGTCTGCATCTCTTCATCAAAAGTACCGAGTGCTGAGTACTGAGTGCTATAGCTTTTTGCAATTGCGTGCGCCCGTTTAGAGGCGGGCTCTGCCCGCCGGTTCAACGTGAGACGGCGGACATAGCCCGCCTCTAAACGAACGTTGAAGTGGTCGCATCCAATTGCACATGGCTACATTTTTCACCCTTCGGATGTGACCATCACCGCGCGTGCGCCCATCAATT
>JALZJL010000009.1 GCA_030859785.1 Acidobacteriota bacterium | reverse complement strand
CGAAGACGGCGGCGTTTCTGTCGGACTTCCGCGATCTCAAGGTCGGCGATTTCGTCGTGCATATTGATCACGGCATCGCGCGTTTCGGCGGTTTGCAGACGCTCGATCTGAGCGGGCGCAAAAGCGAGTTCATGCTGCTCTTCTATGCGGAAGACTCGAAGCTCTACGTGCCGGTCGAGCGGCTCGACTTGGTGCAGCGTTACTCGTCGGCCGAGGGGCACGAGCCGCAGTTGGACAAGCTCGGCGGGCTCGGCTGGCAGAAGACGAAGGCCAAGGCGAAGCGCGCGATGCGCGACATGGCCGACGAGCTTCTGAAGCTGTACGCGGAGAGAAAACTCGTCCAGGGCTACGCCTTCTCGGCCGACAGCCCCTGGCAGCGCGAGTTCGAGGACGCCTTCGAGTACGTGCCGACGCCCGACCAGGACACGGCCATCGAAGACGTGAAGCGCGACATGGAGTTGAACGTCCCGATGGACAGGCTGCTCTGCGGCGACGTGGGCTACGGCAAAACCGAGGTCGCGATGCGCGCCGCGTTCAAGGCGGTGATGGACAACAAACAGGTTGCGGTTCTGACGCCGACGACGGTGCTCGCCTATCAGCATTATGAAACGTTCCGCGCGCGCTTCGCGGCCTTCCCCGTGACGATTGATCTGCTGTCGCGCTTTCGCACCGCCCGCGAGCAGAAGGAGGTCGTGCGACGCGCCGAGGCGGGCGAGGTCGACATCATCATCGGCACGCACCGGATTCTGTCGAAGGACCTGAGCTTTCGCGACCTCGGTCTCGTCGTCGTTGATGAGGAACAGCGGTTCGGCGTCGCGCACAAAGAACGGCTCAAGCAATTGAAGAAGCGCGTCGACGTGCTGACGCTCTCGGCGACGCCGATCCCGCGCACGCTCAACATGTCGCTGATGGGTTTGCGCGACATGTCTCTGATCGAGACGCCGCCGCGTGACCGGCTCGCCATCAACACACAGGTCGTGCAGTTCACCGAGTCGGTGATTAAGTCGGCCATCGAACTGGAACTGAATCGCGGCGGGCAGGTCTTCTTTATTCATAACCGAGTCGAGACGATTGATACCATCGCGGCGCTCGTCGGGCGGCTGGTTCCGCAGTCGCGCATCTGTGTCGCGCACGGACAAATGAACGAGAAGGAGATGGAGCAGGTGATGCTCGATTTCGTCGCGTACAAATATGATGTGCTGGTGGCGACGACGATCATCGAGAACGGAATAGACATCCCGCGCGCAAACACAATCATCATAAACCGCGCTGACCATTACGGACTCGCGCAACTCTATCAATTACGTGGTCGCGTCGGGCGTTCTAACCGCCGTGCCTATTCATATCTGCTGATCCCGTCGGAACTGACGCTGACGCCGATTGCGCGGCGGCGGCTGGCGGCGATTCGAGAATTCTCTGATCTCGGGGCGGGATTTCGCATCGCGGCGCTCGACCTGGAACTGCGTGGTGCTGGTAATCTTTTGGGCGGACAGCAGTCAGGACACATGGACGCGCTCGGCTTTGATCTTTACACACAGATGCTCGAACGCACGGTCGCGGAATTGCGCGGCGAAGAGGTTCAGGATGAAGCGTCGGTATCGCTCAATCTCGGCGTCGATGTCGCGATTCCCGAAGACTACGTCGCCGACATGGGGCAGCGTTTGCGCACCTACAAGCGCGTGGCGTCGGTGCGCGACGACGAGACGCTCGATCAGATTCGCCGCGAAACCGAAGACCGCTATGGCCGCCTGCCGGAGCCGGTCGCGCGCCTGTTTGAGTACGCGCGGCTGCGACGCAAGGCGGAACAGTTGGGCGTCGTTTCGGTTGACCGCACGCCGGGCACACCGGGCGGAATCGCTATCAAGTTCAGGGAAAAGTCGCACGTCGACCCCGAAAAGTTGTTGGCGCTGGTCAGTGAGCGACGCGGCACGACATTCACGCCGAACGGTGTGCTGCGCATCGAGTTGAGCGACGAAGAGGGAGCGCAGGTGATCGAGACGGCGCACCGCTTGTTGCTGGAAATCCACAGCGGAGACTAAAATGTATCCGCCCGTTTTCGCCATCTGAATCGCCCCCGCGTTCTAATTGAAGTGCGAGTTTTTGTTAACACTGTGAACATTTCCGAGTCACTTATTTCATAAAACCGAGTTGGCGTGATCCGACTGCGCCGCCGAGAGGAGTATCAGAATCATGATGTTGAAATCATTAAAGCGTGTGTTGTCGTTCGCCGCGTTCGCGTTACTGTTGATGTTTGGCGCCGCCGCGCCTTCGCGGGCGCAGGAGGAGGGCGTACCGACGGTGGTTGACGAAGTGATCGCGCAGGTCAACGACCAGGTGATTACGCTCTCGATGCTGAAGCGCGAGGCCAAAGAAGCGACCGATGCCCTCAAGCAGCGCGGCGGGATGACCGAGCAGCAGGCCTCTGACGAAGTTAAAAAGAATCAGCCGCGGATGGTCGCCAACCTCGTCGATGAGCAATTGATACTACAGAAGGGAAAGGAAATTCCGCGCCTCAGTGAGGACATCGAGGCGGAAGTCAACCGCGAGATGATTCGTGTGATGAAGGCGCAGAACTTCAAGACACTCGAAGAGCTTGAGACCGCGATGCGCACTGCCGGGATAGAGCCCGCGGACATCCGTCAAACCCTCCGCAACCAGTTCATGCGCCAGGCTGTGCTGCAACGCGAGGTCGACGCGAAGATTTATTTCGGACTCACCTCAGACGAGGTTAAAAAATTCTACGAAGCGAACCGCGCTAAGTTTGCACAGCCGGAAAGCATCGAGTTGTCGGAAATCTATCTCAGCCTCGCCGGCAAACCGGAGGCGGAGGTAAAGGCGAAGGCCGAGCAATTAGTCGCGCAGGCGCGCGGCGGCGCTGACTTCGGGGCACTCGCGGCGGCCAACTCTGAGCGCGAGCAGGAGGGTAAGCGCGTCGCGTCGGAGACAAAGGGCAAAGTGGGCCGCTATGAATTGTCGTCGCTGAGGCCGGAAATTGCGGCGGCGGTGAAGACTCTCGTCAAGGGCGGCGTCAGTGACCCCGTTCGCTTCGACGAAGGTTATCAGATCATCCGCATCGACGAGCGCACCCCCGCCTCTGAATCAAAGTTCAACGAAGAACAGGCGCGCGGTGCGCTGACACAGGAGCGCGCCGAAAAGGAGCGCGGAGCCTACATCAACACCTTGCGCCGGGAGGCGTACATCAAACTGGCGAAGGATTACCAAGAATCGGTGATGCCGCTCCTGAAAATCGACAAGCCGGTGACCGACGGTAAGCCGGTGACGCCCGTTGCGAACGATAAAAAACCCGCCGAACAAAAGCCACCAAAGCCCGTCGACCAGAAATCGCAACAACGCTAAGTCTCGTCCGGATTCCGTGTGCGGCGGCCCCGGTTAATCCGAAGTTGCATTCGAAGTTATCAGGAGCGTCGCGTCCCTCGCGGCGCTCTTAATCATTGCACCCTCGATTCAAATGCGTCTCGATCAGTTTCTCAAAGCGAGCCGTCTCGTGCTGCGACGCACGGTCGCACAAGAGTTATGCGAGGCCGGTGCCGTCTCAGTTAATGGCGTCACGGCGCGCTCGTCACGCGCCGTTCATGTCGGCGACGAAATCACCTTACGGCGCACGAACCGGCAACTCGGCGTGCGCGTCCTCGCCGTCCCCGACGTGCGTCAGCCTTCGCGCCGTGAAGCGCTGATGCTCTACGAAGTCATCAGCGAAATCAAAAGTGACGAAGAGTTCTGACACGTTTTTGCTCAAAGACCGGATGCCGGCATCAAATCTTAAAGCTCGACATCGATAGCCAGGCGATCTTCAGGCGTCAGGCTTGTCGTCCGGCGTCACGTCGGTTGCCTCCGCATCATCTGCTTCATCATCTACTTCCACGGCATCAACCGAAGATTCGCGACCGATCAACAACCGCTCGGTCGCGTCCGACGCGCGCGCGCGGCGTGGCATGCGATCCGGAATCGTAATCACCTGGCGCACAAACTCCTGTTCAGTGATTGAAAGTTGATGATAGTTGTCGATCACGGCGCGTGCTTCTTCGGCATTTGCCGCGTCCCCTTCGTCCGGCGCGGAGGGCAGCAGTACGAGTCCGCCGACGTAGAGCGCGAGCGCGAAAAATGAGATGTAACCGGAGGCGGGCGCGAACGCCGGCGCGTCGAGTGTGCCGAGCGTCAGGCCTTCGAGCAGCAGGGCCGCCGCGCGCTTCAGCCATCCGCCCTCCGTGTCGTAGAGGCTCGCCAGCAGCATGTGCTTAAGGACGAATGCGGTGGCGAACAGCGCGGCCAGACTACGCAACAGGCGGCGCGCGTCGAACGATGAAAAGAGGTTGTTCCACAACGTCCACAGGAAGAAGAACGAGAACAGCCAGCGGAACAGGCCGGCCTCCGGCAAGACACTATTGAAGCTCTGTGCGGAAGCGAAAAAGAGCGTCGCGAGTGTCAGTGCGTGCGAGACGTTTTCAAGCGGGTGTAGTTCACCGTCGAGCCAGCGCGAAGGCTTCAGCGCGCGGCCCCGCACAAACAGAATCATCAGCAACGCGGCGAGCAGCAGCGTGACCAGCGGCGGTGCGACGAACACGAACGCGCCCGTTTCGGCGCCGACGCGCAGGCCGCCGAGCAACGCCACCGTCAGAAAGACTGTCGGCAGCAGCAGGTGACGCACCAACGCATGGTTCCTCGCACGATTGTCCGTCGTCATTTCCTTTCACGCAAAACTTTGAGCGGGTTAAGGTCGCCCCAACTTCGCGCCAAGCCCTGCTCCATTTCCGCCTTCAACTCGGCGGCTGATTTCAGTCCCAATTCCGCGTCGTTGATGATCAGCGTTTTGTCGGGCGAGAGACTGAGCGCGCGGTCGGCGGCTTCCAGTCCTGCGCGGAACAGCGCGTCGTCGCTGTAGACGCGCCCCCATCCTTCGCGGTAAAAAGCGTAAGCGATATAGAACTGTGTCCGCGCGTCGCGTTGCGCGGGGTCGGCGCGTTGCCACTCGTCACGCGCGGCGGCGTACTGCTCGCGGCGGAACAGTTCGCGCGCCGCGTCGAATCTCTGTCGGTCAATCTCGTATGTCCCGGCGGCCACGCTTGCCCCGGTGGCGACCTCCGCGATGGTGCGCGGCGCGGTCGCGTACAGCCATACGATGCACGCCGCATAGAGAATCGTCCACGTGATGCCGAGGCCGCGAATGAGGTTGAGTCGACGCATTTGTTATAATCCCGATTCTTAGAATACAGCGAGGATGCTTTCCGATGTCAAACACCGACGAACAAATCATCGACCATGCGCCAGAGGACGCGCGACAAGTACTGACCCGTGACGGCCAAGTGCTGACCGGCGACGGCGAGGCGGCGATTGTGCCGTTTAAGATTCGTGATATCAAGATCAACCCACCACTGATTCTATCGCCGATGGCGGGCGTCACCGACGTGGCATTCCGCTCCTTGCTGAAGCGGTGCGGCGGCATCGGCTTGACCGTCTCTGAGTTTATCTCGGTCGAGGGGTTAACGCGCAACAACCCGAAATCAAAACGGCAGATGCGGTTTCATGATTACGAGCGCCCGTTCGCGGTGCAGATTTTCGGCGGCCAATGGGAGCGGATGCGGATGGCGGCGGAGATTGCCGAAGAGGTTGGGGCGGACATCCTCGACGTCAACTGCGGCTGCCCCGCTCCGAAGGTCGTCAAGCACGGTGGCGGTTCGGGTCTGTTGCGCGACCTGACGCGGCTCGAAAAGATTCTGACGGAGATTAAGAAGGCGATTACGATTCCGCTGACGATCAAGATTCGCGCCGGGTTCTACGACCATCACATCAACGCGGTCGAGACGGCGCGGCTCGCCGAGGCGTGCGGCGTCGAGCACATCGCCTTGCACGGAAGGACGAAGGAGCAGGGCTACAAGGGGCGCGCCGATTGGGATTTGGTGCGGCAGATCAAAGAGGCGGTGAAGGTGCCGGTGTCGGGTAGTGGCGACGTGACGACGGTCGAAGAAGCTTTCGCGCGCTGGCGCGAGACGAAGTGCGACGGCGTGCTGATCGGGCGCGGCGCGATGGCGAACCCGTGGATTTTTCGACAGATCGAGGACGCGATTGCCGGGCGCGTGCCATACGAGCCGACGCTTGAGGACAAGCGAAACGTGTTGCTGGAGTATTTTGATTTACTGCGCGCCGACATGCCGGAGTTCGCGGCGCTTGGTCGCATGAAGCAACTCGCCGGGCAGTTCACGCGTGGCCTGGCGGGCGGCTCGCGCTTTCGTCAAGTCATCTATCACTCGCACGCGGTGGACGAAATCCTCGCGCGCATCGAAGAGTATTTCGAGACCATCGCCGCTGGCCGCACCTACCTGGGTGAGGAAGGCGAGGCATGCACGGAGGAAGACGCGCCCATTCTCGACTCATGTGAAGTGGTGGCAACCTAAATCAGAGTATCGCTGAATGGATTTCAAAATTCGATTGCGACACCCGCCGATGGCAAAATAGGAAGTAGCTTGTATAAATTGCCGAAGACTCTACCGCGCGACCCGTAGCCGTCAAAACCGGCGTAGCGCAGATTCTCGCGGTTCAGTACGTTTAAGACTTCGCCGGAAAGAGTTAGTTTCCACTTCTTAAAAAGAAACGCTTTATTAGCGCGCACGTCAATTCGATTGTAGGCCGGGACTCTGACGAGATTGCGCTCGCTGGCGAGAAACAAATCAGGTCCGATTCGTTGAAGGAAACCGGGTATTGGGAGACCGCTGCCGTAGCGCCACTGCCCGCTGAGATTGAAAGTTTCCGTGAAGCGGTAGCTGGCATACGCATTCACTCCATGACGCTGATCGAAGTCGCTTATGAAACTGAGGTGGCTTTGCTCATCACGCAAGCGAGTTTTCGAGTACGAGTAGGAAATCCATCCGGTGAGATTATTCGCGCTGCGCCTTTGCAGTGTTAGCTCAATGCCGCGTGCATGCCCGCGCAATGCATTACGAAATGGAAACTCAGTAAACGTAATCTGCCCGGCTTCAACGCGCGGCTCCGAGAGACTGAAGAGCAGGTTCGCATCTTCACGATCATAAACTTCGACGAGCATGCGGGTGCGGCTACCGAGAGTGCGTTCGACGCTGGCGTTATAATGCGTCGCCCGCTCGGCGCGCAGATTCGGTGATCCGAGTCGTCCGAAAGTCTCTTCAAAATCGGGAAACTGGTAGTACCGGCCAAAGGCTGCACGAATCCTCCAATTGCTTCCGGGTGCGAGTCCGAGCGCCGCGCGCGGAGAAAGTAAAGTCTCACCAGTCAATCCACTGTGTTCAATCCGGCCACCTCCGGTTAGTGAGAGACCAAGCCGCTCGTTCGTGTAGGTATCTTGTACGTAGTAGCCTTGTTCGGTCGCGCGTTCGCTGAAGGTCAGGACGTCACGCTCCGGTTGAAAGAAATCGAAGCGTTCGTCGAATCGCTCGGCGCGAATTGAGCGCACATACAAACCGGCTTCAATGCGGTGCGAAGGTCTGGCTAGGTAGTTAATGTCATGGCGGACACCGAATTGAGTGCGTTGTCCGTCGTCAACAATGGAATCGTCGCGGTTGGTGTTGGTGAAATCTGTTCGTAAGCCGAAAACGCGCGTCTGCGTGAACAGACGCGCGCTCGGCGTATAGTTCCAGTGGGCGTTGAGGAGCAAGTTGCGCGAATCGCCTTGCAGAACTGAGTTGATGCCGAGCTCGTCGGGCGCGCGGTTGCGGTCGTACTGTGAGTCGCCGAAGATCACGCTGATTCCTAGTTGATGGCGTGGTGAAAGATCATAAATCGCTTTGCTCTGCACATCAGCAAAATCAAAAATAAAATTGTTGTCGATGTCATTCGCGTCATTGATACGGCGCAGCACATAGCCGATGTAGCTTTTACGCGCCGCAAAAAGATACGAGCCGCGCCCGCCCGCGAAGGGCCCGTCAACGACGCCCGACACACTACTCAAACTTGCCGCAATACGACCCGCCGGCTTTAGCCTGTTGCCTTCGCGCGTCTCAAGACTGAGCACCGCCGCCGTGCGGTCGCCGAACTTCGCGGGGAACGCTCCGCTGAACAGCGAAACCGCGCCGATAGCGTCCGCATTGATTACCGAAAGCGAACCCGAATCGGGAAAGCCGCCCTGCACGGTGTGTGCAAAGCTGTCTGTCAAAACGCCGTCAATGAAAACGCCGACGCGATTGAACGCAGCGCCACGCACCGCGAACTCGCTGCGGAAATCATCGTTGGCCGCGACGCTCGGCAACGCCTGAGCCGCGCGCAATGGATCACCAATGATCACCTTCGAGAGTTCTTGAAGTTCAGTTTTGTTAAGGGTCTGCACGGACGCCGCGTTGGTCTCAATTTCTTCGTATGGACCAGCAGTGACCGTGACTTGCTCGGTCAACGTGGCGGCCTCTTGATTAAGGGCAATCTCAACCTCGCCGTTTTCGTCGTCTTTAATCGGAATCTTCTTTTTAACAAGCCCGTAGCCGACGGTTGTAATGTAAAGTTCGACTTCGCCGGACTGGACGTTTTGAAAGCTAAAAGCGCCGCTTTCATCTGTTGTTGTGCTCTGCTGCGCGAACGATCCGGTGATGATGATCTTAACTTTCGCAATCGGTTCGCCGGTTCGAGCATCGACGACCCGACCTTTCAAACTGCGCGAACGATTTGGTTGTTGGGTTTGATTTTGCGAGGAAGCCGTCAGACCATCAACGAGGTTGTGTTCGAGCGTTCGCGCTAATGAAAAGGAGATGCAGCAAACGACGACGAAGAACGCCGCGAGGGGCAGTTTTCGCATAGAACATTTCTCCGGCGCGGAAAAACAGCGAGTTGCGGTAGTCACCCCGCTTTATTGAGTAGTGGTAAATTTCAGTTAACGAGTTACAGGCCAAGCGGTCGTGGCGGCTTGCCACCGAAGAACCAACTCGCGCCGACTCTCAAGCGGTGTTGCCACGTCGGCAGGCGTGTGGTGTAGAGCGCGAAGCGCGCCTGGCGGGCGAGCGCGCCGTCAATGACCCGTCCGCCCGCGAGCACCGCCGCGCGCTCGGTGCCGAGGCTGACGGCTTCGCCGAGTTCGACGAAGTGTTTGGTGCCGGGAGGGCTGCCGTCGAGTAGCGCCTGGATGTTGTCGATAACGAGGCCGGATTGTTGAAAAGCAAGTTGCGCCGTACCGGAAAGGCTCGGCACGACATCTTTGTAGAAAGCGATGTCGCCGAGCGCGAATACGTTCTTGTGCCCGCGCACCTGAAGCGTCGGCTCGACAACGACGAGTCCACGCTTGTCTTTTTCAATATCGAGCCGTTCGATCAGCGGACTGACTTTAACGCCCGCCGTCCAAATGACTCCGGATGTCTCGACCTCCGATTGCTGGCCGTTGTGCTCAATACTAACAGCGTGCGGCAGCACCTGCCGCACGCGCGTCCCGGTGTGGACTTCGACGCGCGCGTCCCGCAACGCATTCTCGACAACGCCGCGAATTTCCGCATCCATCCCCGGCACGACCTGCCCACCCATCTCGACGATCATCACGCGCGGCTCACCACGCAGCCCCCGGCGCGCGAATGCGTCGTGCAGCAAATCGGCCATCTTCGTCGCCAGTTCGACGCCGCTTGCGCCCGCGCCGACAATGGTGAATGTCGCCGCTCGGCGCGCGTCCTGCGGGGCGGCGTCGGGCGGGATGGAGTCGAGCGTGTCGATCATCCGCTGTCGGAGCGCTTCAGCGTGTGCGACCTTGCGAAACGGCATCACGTGTTCTTCAGCCCCTTCAATGCCCCAGTAATTGGTGACGCCACCGACCGCCAGCACCAGCATGTCGTAAGCGACGCGGCGGACCCGGCCACCGATGGCGATTTCGCGCGCCGCAAAGTCTACCTCCGTCACGTCGCCGCGGATCAGACGCGCGCGGTCGTCGAGCAGTTCCTTGTAGCGCGGTGCGATGTGCCATGCCTCGACTTCGCCGCTCACGTATTCGTAGAGCATCGGGGTAAACGTGAAGTGGTCTTCGGGGGTGACGAGCGTCACATCGCCGACGCCCGTCAGTCCGAGCGCGGTGAACAGGCCGCCGAAGCCTCCGCCGACAATGCAGATGCGTGCTTTGTTGTGACTCATGAGAAGTACTCACCTCTGCGTTTGATTTTTGCGTGGCATCGTAGCAGAAAGATCGAAGGCCAGAAAGTGAAGGGCGAAAGAGAGAATGGCAGCACATATCCTGCACGTTGGTCGTCGCTTGCTGACTCCTGGACAGTTCAAGAAACGCCATGCTAGATTGTAACGCTTTTATATTCTAGCGGTTGCCCGCGATAGCTGAGGGGGACTGCGGTCTGGGAGGACCATCAAGGAAAGTGACGTTAGCCAGAGAAACGAAAGAAAAAATTGTCGGCGAATATCGATCACACGACACCGATACCGGATCGCCGAAGGTGCAAATCGCACTGTTGACGCAGCGCATCAACGAACTCACCGAGCATTTCAAAACCCACAAGAAAGACAACCACTCACGGCGCGGCCTGCTCAAGATGGTCTCGCAGCGCCGGAGCCTGCTCGACTATCTCAAACGCAAGGACATTGAGGGGTATCATGAACTCATCGGCCGTTTAGGATTGCGCCGCTAAGTTTAAGAGCGAATCGACACTCAATCAACTACGGGGTTGACAACGATTAACACGAGGATTACTCCTCATTCACCAACACGCCCGCGTCCAACGAACAGCTTGCGCAAGGGTGCCGAACGTGACGGCGATCACCCCAAGGCGAGCGGACGCGAGGAATGCATGTCGCAGCGAAAGCAAAAGGCGGCGCTTAAGCTTCACGTTGGAGCTTGGCGCCGTTTTCCTTTTGAGATTTTTGCCGACTCAAGCGGGGCGCATGGTCACGTGGCGCAAATACCGCACGTCGGTGTTGAAACTTCAGTATGGCCGGACGAAAGCGCGCGGCGGATGAGACGGCGCGGCGCTCCCGGTACAGTCGTTGTTGTAAGCAGTTAGAAGGTCGTCCGAAGGAGACAGACATATGCCAGTAAAGAAATATCTGAAGGAAACGATTAAGGTCGGTGACCGGGAACTCTCCGTAGAGACCGGTCGCGTCGCCAAACAAGCCGACGGCGCGGTCGTCGTCCGTTACGGCGATACGATGTTGTTGGTTGCCGCCGTCGGGGCGCAGACGCCGCGCGAAGGCATCGACTTTTTCCCGCTCACGGTCGAGTACCGCGAGCACAACTACGCTGCCGGACGCATCCCCGGCAACTACTTCCGGCGCGAAGGGCGCCCGAACGAGAAAGAAATTCTCACCAGCCGCTTAATCGACCGCCCTTGCCGCCCGCTCTTCACCGAAGGCTATCGGAACGAAACGCAAGTCATCGCGTCGGTCATTTCCGCCGACCCGGACAATGATCCTGACGTTATTGCCATCACCGGCGCATCGTGCGCGCTGTACCTTTCCGATATTCCGTTCACGACCCCGATTGCGGGCGTGCGCGTCGGCCTTATCGAAGGCCGCTACATCATCAACCCGACCTATGATGAGGTGCGCGAGTCGCGTCTGAACCTGATCGTCGCCGGGACGGAAGAGGCCATCGTGATGGTCGAGGCGGGCGCCAAAGAGGTCTCGGAAGAGATCATGGTCGAAGCGCTGATGCTCGCCCACAAAGAGATTAACCGTCTATGCCGCTGGCAGAAGGAACTCTACAAAGCGCTCGACATCCAGAAGCGACCCGTCGAGCCGCCGGTGCTCAATGAAGAGTTGGTGGCCGAGGTTGAGCGTAACTACGCAGAGCGTCTGCGCGCCGCGCTCGACACCACGGAGCAGGGCAAGCAACCTTCCTACGCGGCGGTCGACGCGCTGAAGAAGGAAGTCGTCGAGGCGTATCCCGAAGACCAGCCTCAACTGCGCCAGATGGCGAAGAAGGTGTTCGATCATTTGAAGGAAAAGATTTTCCGCGACGACATCCTCAATAACCGCCGCCGCCCGGACGGCCGCCGCTTCTCGGAGATTCGCCATGTCGAGTCCGAGGTCGGCTGGCTGCCGCGCGTCCACGGCTCGGCGCTGTTCACACGCGGCGAGACGCAGGCCATCGTGACCACGACGCTCGGTACCAAAGAGGACGAGCAGTTTATGGACGACCTCGAAATGGGCGAGGTCAAACGCCGCTTTCTGCTGCACTACAACTTTCCGTCTTTTTCGGTCGGCGAGGTCGGCAGGTTCGGCAGTCCAGGCCGCCGCGAGATCGGGCACGGCGCTTTGGCCCGACGCGCTCTCGACGCGGTGCTGCCCGAAGAAGGCACCTTCCCGTATTCGCTGCGCATCGTTGCGGACATCACCGAGTCGAACGGCTCGTCGTCGATGGCGACCGTGTGCGGCGGCAGCCTCTCGCTGATGGACGCGGGCGTGCCGATCAAAGCGGCGGTCGCGGGCGTCGCGATGGGCTTGGTGATGGAAGGCAATAAGTACGCGATCCTCTCTGATATCGCGGGTGCGGAAGACCATTACGGCGACATGGACTTTAAGGTCGCGGGCACCAAGGACGGCATCACCGCGCTCCAGATGGACATCAAGATCGGCGGCGTCAACGCGCAGATTATGGCCGAAGCACTGGGGCAAGCGCGCAAAGGGCGTCTGCATATCCTGTCGGTGATGGAGCAAGCGCTCGCTGCGCCGCGCGAAGCGATGTCGCCTTACGCGCCGCGAATCATCCTGATTAAGATCAATCCCGACCGTATTCGCGACGTGATCGGGCCGGGCGGCAAGATCATCCGTTCGATTGTCGAAGAGACCGGTGCCAAGATTGATGTCGAAGACGATGGCACAGTGTCGATTGCGACCTCGAACAACGAAGCCGCGCAGGCCGCGATTGACCGCATCCGTGGGCTGACGGCTGAGGCCGAGATCGGCGAGACATACCTCGGAACGGTTTCGCGAATCGTCGATTTCGGCGCGTTCGTCGAAATCTTTCCCGGCACCGACGGTCTGCTGCACATCTCGGAAATCGCCGACCACCGCGTCCGCGACGTGCGCGACGAGTTAAAAGAAGGGCAGCAGATCATGGTCAAGTGCATCGGCAAAGAAGGCAACAAAATCAAGCTTTCGCGGAAGTCGATTCTGCGCGAGGAGAAACAGAAAACCGAAACTGCCGGGCACGGCGACGGCGAGTAGCCAACCACCCCGGCAATAATGGTCATGAAGAGGGTTCGCACCCGGTGTGCGAACCCTTTTTATATGAGCATCTGAATTGGAAATGACGCCGCATTCAGCGTCTCTTTTCGTTGCATCGGAAAAAGGAAGCATGTGCTTTCTAACCCAATCCCCCAGAGCCGACTGCCACATCAGCAGTCGCGTGCTCGAAACGCCTCTCTTGTACCCCGTTCCTCAGAGACACTTTTGATGAGTTTTCAAGGCAAATGTTGAATTAGTTGACTTGGAATTCATTGCTGTTTCGATTTATTTCAGCTACCCATCGGCGGTCTTGGTAAACTTGTATGAATCTCTTTTTACAGATGTTAGGCATTGTTGGCAAAACTGGTGTGGGCAGATGGTCAACCGATAACAATGGAGGCTTATTTTTTATGAAAAGCCGTAACTTGGTTGAGCGTGTAATTGCAGTCACTCTCAGCGTACTGTTTATTGCTGCTGTCCCGGTACGGGCCGGAACAGTTGACACCACGGAAGTAACACAGATGTCTGTCAACGAAACCATCGGTCAGGCCGCGTATCTCGATCTGAGCCTGCGCCACTTGATGCAGAACCCAGGGTCTCCGGGCGTCATTGGCTCGTCGAAAGGCGCGCCGCAAACGCCTGCCAAAGGGAACGGCACACAGGGCGAAGGACCGACTGTCGAGACGGTCGACCTCGGTGACGTTACCGGTACGGTCTGCGACTGCGGCGAAATCCTCTTGCCGCCGGTCGGTGGGGGATTTCCGAAGTGGCCTCTGCTGGCGCTCGCCGCCGTCCCACTGGTCTTCCTCAAACGAGGCGGTGGAAGAACCATCGACCGGATCGATATACCACAGTCCAGTGTAGAGCCGTTGGTTCCGCCACCCAGTAACGTGCCGGTGGTCCCGCCACCGCCGCTGCCGCCAGTCATTGTCCAACCAATCCCCGAACCCGCGACGCTGACGCTCCTCGGCTCAAGCCTCATCGCCCTCGGGTCAGTCATTCGCCGCCGCCGCCGCGCCGGAATGAACAAGGCTGAAGAGTCCGGTGCTGAGACACCACAGGAGGTCGCCTCATGCGAAGTGTGAAATTGAACAACTCCCGTGCGCGAATTGCTGCTTGCCGCGCCGCCTGCCTCGGTCTACTCGTTCTTCTCGGCTGCTTCGCGCTCACGCCTGAATCGCACGCGCGTCGTAAGGACAAGGCGCGCAATGGCCGGATTGAAATCTCGACCAGTCCGGGCGGCTATCCGGTTCTGATCGATGGCCGACCGGCGGGCGAGACGACCGCTGCCGTGCGTCTGATCGAACTTGAACCGGGGACCCACATCGTCGAGATACAGTTTCCGAACGGTGCCCATTGGGTGCGCGAGTTCGTGGTGCAGGCGGGCCGCCGCGAATGCATTGCCCTCAGCTATCGTCCACGCACCGTCGCCATCCCGCGCCCCTTACTACTGTCGCCTTGTCCGTATCCGGTCAATGTCTCGACCCCGGCGGTGGTCAACGACGGCGACATCGTGGCGTTCTCCGCCGATGTCGATTACCAGGGCGACTCGAAGTTAAACTACACGTGGTCGGTCAGTCCCTCGTCGGCGCGAATCATCGGCGGCGCGGGCACGCCGAGCATCAGCGTCGATTCGACCGGACTCGGACGGCAGCGTGTGACCGCCGTGCTGACGGTCGATGACGGCTCCGGCGACGCCACGTGCCGCCGTGAAGCGCAGGCTTCGACCAGCGTCCTGATCCAGACGCCCCTGCCAAGCGGCCCGCGGCGCTTTGACGAGTTCCCGTCGGTTGCGTTCGATGACGACAAAGCACGTCTGGATAATCTGGCGATTGAGTTGCAGAACAATCCGGGCGCGATTGGTTACGTGATTGTCTACGGCGGTCGCCATAGCCGCGCGGGTCACGCGGAGGTACTCGGCGAGCGCACGCGCAACTATCTGGTTGACACGCGCGGCATTGAGGCGAGCCGTGTGCAGATCGTCAAAGGTGGATACCGCGAACGCGCCGCTTATGAATTGTGGTTGTTGCCGCCGGGCGCGCAACCGCCGCCACCGACGCCGACCGTCCAGCGAAACGAAGCGCCATCATCGACGGGGCTGAGCACGCGCCCACGTCGCCGGTAAAACTGCGCTTCGGCGCCGGATGTTTCGGTTTGTCGATCCGGATTAATGATTGACGCATGTTCTGCGGTGTGTTAACAATCCTTGCCACGCGAAGCCCCTTCAAGCGCGTAAACCTCTCTTGCATTACACCAAAGTTAAATTGCAAGGCGCGAGATTCGTGCCGAAGATTTTAGAGGAGGACAAAACAGATGGCTGAAGGAGAGGGTGGCAACAGCACCGGGGTGGTCGCGGTGCTTGTGATTTTCGTGATCGTCGTCGTGCTGGCATTTTTGGCTTACCGCGGCGGTATGTTCGGCGGCAAGTCAACTAACGTCGACATCAACATTAAAACGCCTGCCGGCAAGTAGTAGTCGACCCGGAAGAGCCTCGTCAAACCAGATGAAAGAAAGGAGCGCTTGTATGCGCTCCTTTCTTCTTTTCAAATCCCGCGCGTGGCTGGTAACATCGCCGGCGGATTAGCAATCGATCATCACGAACGAACGCGTTCATTCCCACTCACTTTATCGATTCCTTCAGAGAGGTTCGCTGACCACGTGACTGCGCCGAACATCGAAACCATCGTCTCGCTCGCCAAACGGCGCGGCTTCGTTTTTCCTTCGTCGGAGATTTACGGCGGGCTGGGGAGCGCGTGGGATTACGGCCCGCTCGGTGTTGAGCTTTGTAACAACGTCAAGCGCGCGTGGTGGCGCTGGATGGTCTACGAGCGCGATGACATGGAGGGACTCGACTCGTCGATTATTCTCAACCGTCTGGTGTGGAAGTATTCGGGCCACGAGGAGACGTTTAGCGATCCGCTCGTTGATTGCCGCGAATGCCAGACGCGCCTGCGCGCCGACAAGCTGGATTACAAATCGGAAGCAGCGACAGTTGAAGAAGCAATCCGGGCGCGACAAGTGAAGTGCCCGAACTGCGGCTCGACCGACCTGACGGAACCCCGTCCGTTCAACCTGATGTTTCGCACGACGCTCGGTGCCGCGTCGACGGACGACGACCCGCACGCGCTCGCGTACCTCCGCCCCGAAACCGCGCAGGGTATTTTTATTAACTATCTGAATGTGCAGACGACGATGCGCCGCAAACTGCCGTTCGGCGTCGCGCAGATCGGCAAGTCGTTCCGCAACGAAGTGACGCCCGGCAACTTTATCTTTCGCACGCGCGAGTTCGAGCAGATGGAGATGGAGTATTTCGTCCGTCCCGGCGAGGATGAAGAGACGCATCAATACTGGATCGACAATTGTCTCGACTGGTATCTCGGCCTTGGCGTCGCGCGCGACAACCTGCGGCTCTACGAGCAGCCGAAGGAGGAACTGGCACACTACGCGAAGCGCACCGTTGACATTCACTACCGCTTTTTTCCCGAACGCGCAGAGGACGAGCGGCAATGGGACGAGTTGATGGGCATCGCTAACCGCACCGACTTTGACCTCAAGGCTCATTCGAAGAAGCCGGAGGACGCGGAAGGGAAGCGAGTCAACCCCGACTCGACCGACGATCTTTCATACTTTGACGAAGCGACAAAAGAGCGTTTCTACCCATACGTCATCGAGCCGGCGGCGGGCGTCAATCGTTCAGTGCTCGCCTTTCTGATGGATGCATACACGGAGAAGACGACCGACAAAGGCGAGACGCGCGTGATTTTGAAACTGCATCCGGAACTCGCGCCGATTAAAGTCGCCGTGCTGCCGCTCGCGAAGAACAAGCCGGAGATAGTGGAGATGGCGCGCGGGATTAAGCGCCAGCTACAGCCCTCGATGCGCGCCGTCTACGACGACACCGGCGGGATCGGCAAACTCTACGCGCGGCAGGATGAGATCGGAACGCCGTTCTGCGTCACCGTCGATCATCAGTCGCTGGAAGACGAAGCCGTCACCGTCCGCGACCGCGACACATGGGAGCAGGAGCGAGTCAAGGTTGGCGACCTCAAATATCATCTACAGCAGAGGCTGGATGTTGGTAAATCCGAAAACTAACATCCGACATCCAACATCTGATATCTAATTTATGGCAGTCATAAAAAAACGAAACGAAAGCACCGAGACGCGTCTGTTGCTCGAATCGGACGAGCCAATCGAATTGCCGCCCGCTGAGATTGACGAGTCGGTGGTGATCGCGCAGTTTGAGGCGCACAAGCCGTTCGTCCCGGAACTGCTCGACGCGTTGCGCGAAGGCGGATGGGTCGAACCGGTGCCGGTGATGATGGACGGCTCGACATTCGTCGTTCACACTGCGACGCGCAGTTTTTGGGTAAAGCTGTGGCACTCGTCGCCGGAAATGACGCGCGTCGAACGGGCGCAGGTCATCGGGTGTCTGCCTTCGACGCGCGGCATACAGATTCTTGTCGGCGACGAATTCGATGACGAAGACGAAGAGCTCGATGAAGACGATGATGACTACGATACTGATGATGACGAAGATGATATAGACTCGATTGATGATGAAGAGCAAGACACGCGCCGCGAGCCGTGAATCGCAAACAGGATTGAGAGAGTAACGCAGAGTTCGAACGAAACTGGCGTCAACATTCAACGCTTGAGAGGCCGCAGAGTTAAGCATTCAAATTCTCTGCGGCCTCTCGCATTAACATTTGAGACGAGCAGAGTCAAGGCCGGAATTTTGAAGCTGATGTCTAACCACGTCCCGAAGAAGATTCTCGAACTTGCTCGTGCCGTGCGCGATGCCGGCGGGCGCGCGCTGATGGTCGGCGGGTGCGTGCGCGACCGTCTGATGAATCGGGCGGCGAAGGATTGGGACGTAGAAGTTTACGGACTCGACCCGGCGCGCCTACGCCAATTGCTCGACCGCTTTGGCCCGGTCAACGTCGTCGGCGAAGCGTTTACGGTCTACAAAATCGGCCGTGACCTTGATGTGTCGTTGCCACGCCGCGAGCGCAAGCAGGGGCGCGGTCACCGCGCGTTCGTCATCGAGGGCGATCCGTTGATGTCGCTCGAAGAAGCGACGCGGCGGCGCGATTTCACAATCAATGCGATGCTCGAAGACCCGCTCAGCGGCGAAATCATCGACCCATTCGGCGGGCGCACCGATCTCGAAAACAAATCCTTACGCGCCGTCTCCCGCGAGACGTTCGCGGAAGATTCTCTACGCGTGCTGCGTGCGGCGCAGTTCGCGGCGCGCTTCGAATTCGAGATTGAAGCAGAGACGATTGAACTGTGCCGCGCGATTGACCTGACGGACCTTCCGCCCGAACGCATCTGGGGCGAGATGGAAAAGTTATTGCTGCATGCCCGCCGTCCATTCGTCGGCTTGCAGTGGCTCGAAAAGCTTGGCGCGACTGCGCAACTCTTCCCTGAGATAGCCGCGCTCAAAGGTGTTCCGCAAGAAAAGGAATGGCATCCAGAGGGGGATTGCGACGTACACACTTACCTTGTCTGTGACCGCGCACGCGAGTTAATTGATGACCTTGATTATTCGCGTCAGGTGGCGGTGATGCTCGCGGCGTTGTGCCACGATTCAGGTAAGCCGGCGACGACCGAATTTATCGAAGGTCGCATTCGTTCACGCGGCCACGAAGAGGCGGGCGTCGCGCCGACGTTAAGCTTCCTCGACCGTTTGAAGATTCACACGCTTGACGGCTATGACGTGCGCGGGCAAGTCGTCGCACTTGTACGCGATCACTTAAAGCCAGGCGAGTTTTACAAACAGCGCGACGACATCGGCGACGGCGCTTTTCGGCGACTCGCGCAGCGGTGCGAGCTTGATTTGCTGTACCGCGTCGCGCGTGCCGATTCGCTCGGTCGCAATGCCGATTGGGTACCGCGCGAAAAGTGGTTCGATGCCAAAGCGCAGGAGTGGTTCATTGAGCGGGCCAGAGAACTGATGGTCGCGCAGAAGCCGCCCGAAAAGATTCTGATGGGTCGGCACCTGCTTGAGATGGGACTGAACCCGTCGCCCGAAGTCGGACGCATCGTTGACGCCGTCTACGAAATGCAACTCGACGGGCGCGTTCGCACATTGGAAGAGGCGAAAGAAGCGGCCAAAGTAAAGATGAAGGATGAGGGATGAATAAAAAGCAGGAGTCAGAATAGAAAACTGTTGCCACCTTATTCTTCTGACTTCTGACTTCTGACTTCTGTATTCTTTGACTTCATCCTTCATCCCTTCTCACCCCTCCGGTTGCTGTTGGGTGACGCAGTGGATCGTGCCCATGCCCCAGACGAGCGGTTCGCAGTTGATCGGCACGACGCGACGGTCGGGGAACAATGGTTGAAGAATCTCGACGGCGCGGCGGTCGTTGCGTGGATGGCCGAAGACGGGGAGCAGCACGGTGTTGTTGGCGATGTAAAAGTTGGCGTAACTCGCCGGCAGGCGTTCCGCGTCAGCGTTGTTGATTCGCCCCGGCATCGGCAGCGGGATGACTTGATAGTTCTGTCCGCGCGCGTCCGTCTCCACCTGAAGTCGCCGGTAGTTGTCCCGCAGTAGTTTGTAGTTTTCGTCCGCCGGGTCTTCTTCGAGCGCGCAGATAATTGCGTCGGGCGCGACGAAGCGTGCGATGTCATCAATGTGCCCGTCGGTGTCGTCGCCGACGATGCCCTCGCCGAGCCACAAAACTTTCTCGACTCCGAGAAAATCTTTTAAGTGCTGTTCAATTCCGGCGCGGTCGAGATGCGGGTTCCGATTCGGGTTCAGCAGACACTGTTCGGTCGTCATCACCACGCCCGCTCCGTTGACTTCGATTGATCCGCCCTCCATCACGATGCCGGGTTCAAAGCGCGGCACGTTCAGCACGCCCTCCAACTGCTGCGGAATCGCGTCGTCTCGTTTCAAATCTTCATACTTGCTGCCCCAGGCGTTGAAGACCCAGTCGTTATACGCCAACTCGCGCCGTCCGTTTGCTTCGCGCACGAGGAAGTTTGGGCCGTAGTCACGAATCCACGAATCCACAGTGCTGAGGCGGTGGAAGTGAATGTTCTCAGCACCGTCGAAGTTACAACGCTCGGCGATTGACTGCTTCGTCTCTTCATCCTCAACCAATAAGTTGACCGTTTCGTGCGGCGTCAGCGCGCGCATCATGTGGAGGAATATCTCTTCGACCTGCGGCACGCGCTCCGGCCAGGTGACCGGGTCTTTCGGCCACGCAAGCCACGTCGCCGCGTGGCGATGCCACTCAGCCGGCATCCGGTAGCCGAGTTCGGCGGGCGTTCTGTGATTCATTTATTTAGTCGGTTGCGATTCGAGGAAGCGATAGCCGAGTCCGCCGTAAGAATCAATCCGCCGGTCGCGCAGGAACGGCCAGTTCTGTCTCGTCTTCTCAATCAGATTCAGGTCGCACGGCACGATCAGAATCTCTTCACTGTCGGACGAAGCTTTGGCGATGATGCGCCCGAACGGATCGGCGACGAACGACTGTCCCCAGAACTTTAACTTGCCTTCGTGCCCGACGCGGTTGACCGCCGCGACGAACACGCCGTTCGAAATCGCATGCCCGCGCTGGATCGTCTCCCACGCTGAGTGCTGTGCGGTGTTCATCTCTTCGTCTTCTTCCGGCAGCCATCCGATAGCCGTCGGGTAAAAAAGAATTTGCGCGCCGGAGAGTGCCGTCAAGCGCGCCGCTTCGGGGAACCACTGATCCCAGCAGACAAGCGTACCGACCTTGGCGTAAGCGGTGGCGTGTGTCTGGAAGCCGAGGTCGCCGGGCGTGAAGTAGAACTTTTCGTAGTAGAGCGGGTCGTCCGGGATGTGCATCTTCCGATACTTGCCGACGATCTGGCCGTCGGCGTCGAGCATCACGGCGGTGTTGTGATACAGCCCGGCGGTGCGCTTCTCGAAGAGCGACGCGACGATCACAACCTTATGCCGCCGCGCGACTTCTGATAGCACCTCGGTCGAGGGGCCGGGGATTAATTCGGCCAGCTTGAACAACTCAGTGTCTTCGGTTTGGCAGAAATACTGCGAGCGGAAAAGCTCCTGCAAACAGACGATCTCGGCGCCCTGCCGCGCAGCGTCGCCGATGCGCTCGACGGCTTTCTTTAGATTGACTTCCGGATTCTCATCGCAGGTCATCTGCACGAGTCCGAGTATGACTGTGTTCGAAGGCGATTCCTTTTCCGGCATGCGCGGCAGTATACCAGAGCAAAAGCGCGGCGGTGAATCTCACATGAAGCGGTCATTCGACTAAGCTACCGGTCAAGCGTTCTGCCCTTTGAACGTGGCTTCCGGCTTTCACGCGGGCGCGTTGTTGGTGCTAGAATCTTTAACACTACATCCCTGACATAACCGCCGCACCGCTTTAATTTAGAAGTGCGCCGGACTATCGAAAATCACAGCGTGTAGTAACCGTCATCAAACTTACTAACAAAGAAAGAGCACTACAAAATGATTGACTTTGAACTGACCGACGACCACCAGGCGATTCGCCAGACCGTCCGCGACTTCGCGCAGAAAGAGGTCGCGCCGCGCATCAAAGAGCTTGACGAGAAGCAGCACTTCGACCGCTCGATCCTGGATAAGATGGGCGAACTGAATCTGCTCGGCGTGTGCATTCCCGAAGAATACGGCGGGGCGGGCTTCGACTACATCGCGCTCGGTTTGGTGTGCGAAGAACTCGAAGCCGTGGATACTTTCATGCGTGTCGTGATGTCGGTGCATACCGGACTCAATAGCCTGACGCTATACAGTTGGGGCACCGAGGAGCAGAAGCGCAAGTACCTAGTGCCGCAGGCGAAAGGCGAGAAGATTGCGACCTACGGATTGACGGAGCCGGGGGCCGGCTCTGACGTGGTCGGCAGTCGTTCGACCGCGCGACGCGAGGGCGACGAATGGGTCTTGAACGGCGAGAAGATGTGGATTTCTTTGGGCGATGTGGCCGACAACTTCCTGTTCTTCTGCTGGACGAATGAGGAGAAGCGAAAGAAGCGTGACCACACCGGCATGTCGTGCTTCATCGTCGAGCGCGGCATGAAAGGATTCACGTCCGGCACACTCCACGGCAAGATGGGCATCCGCGCCGGCAACACCGGATACTTTTCTCTCCAGGATGTAAGCGTGCCACCAGAAAACATGGTGGGCGAAGAAGGCGAAGGCTTCAAGATTGCGATGTTCGCGCTCGAACAAGGTCGCTATACCGTCGCGGCGGGCGCGACCGGCCTCATCCGCGCGTCGCGCGATGCGTCGGTCGCCTACGCCAACACGCGCGAGACGTTCGGCACCAAGATCGCGAATCACCAACTTGTCAAACAGAAGATTGCCGAGATGGAGGCCGATTACCAGATGTCGCACCTGCTGTGGCTGCGCGCCGGTGCTCTGAAGAACGCCGGCAAGATGAACGGGAAAGAGACGAGTCTGGCGAAATGGCAGGCGACCATCAGGAGCGAGCGCGCCGCGTCGATGGCGATTGAGGTTCACGGCGCGAACGGCTATTCAAACGACTACCCGGTCGAGCGCTACCTGCGCAACTGCAAGGCGGCGGTGATCTACGAAGGGACGCGCGACATCCACACACTGATGCAGGCCGACTGGGCGCTCGGTTTGAAGAAAGAGAAGAACGCGCGCCGGACGCTTCCGCCATACACGCCGGCGGAGTCGCGCGAAGCGGTCGCGGCTGATTAGAGTGTGAGTTCAAGCGGAATCCGAGAGACGCGGGAGACGCGGAGAAGGAGCAAAGTAAGCTGCCCTCCGCGTCTTTCTTGGCGCGCCGGTTGGCTTTTGGGTTTGATAATTTAATGGCGGAAGGGCGACCTGGACTGTAGAGTCGCGGGTCGCCCTTCGGGTTGGCTCTCGACGGAGAGCGCGGGGAGCTTGGTGGGGATGACTTAAAGGTCTGTTAAGCTCAGAGTCCCTAGCGTCGCGCGAGGACGGCCACGCTTTGCGGCG
Organism: Acidobacteriota bacterium; assembly: GCA_030859785.1. GTDB lineage: Bacteria > Acidobacteriota > Blastocatellia > Pyrinomonadales > Pyrinomonadaceae > JACDEG01. The sequence goes on along the minus strand of JALZJL010000009.1, from coordinate 4,684 downwards.
TCGCCGCGTCATTAATCGCGGCCATTTCTTTCTCCACGTTGCGCTCGCGGCGCGACTGCTTAAGCGTTCTCACGATGCCGCCGGGTCGGTGGACGGAAGAGAGAAAATATTGATCTCCGTACTTGTTGAAGACCATCTTCGCCTGTTCCATGCGCCCAGCTTTTCCGTTGCCGGGGTTGGTCGTAAACATAATCCCGTTGCGCCCGTTGCCATCGCGAATCATCAGCACGGTGGAACTTTCGTTGGCTTTCGTGACGGAGTATTCACCGGCGGAGAACTGTGTATCCCCGATGGTGAATGCGAACGGCACGTCGACCACGAGACGTTCGCTGAGTTGCGCGTGAACTGAGGTGACAGCCAGTGCGAAAAATAAAGTTAACGCGAATAAGGATACTGTAGCTCGGCTCTTCATGATGATCTCCTCTCAATGTTATAAGGTGACACTCGAAGCTGACTTGTCACTTGGGGGTAGTCAGGTGATGACGGTCTGTTCGATCCGTTGCTTCGCCATCGTCTTATCAATCGCACTCAAGCGGTTGCGGGGAACCTTTGAGTTGCGTGGAATGTAATTACAACCGGCGTGCCACACCGCGCGGTTGTCATTGCCGGCTGAAGTACGCGGGCGAAACTGTTTGATTAGCAGCGAAATAATGAGTGATGAACGTTTCTCGATGAAGCGCCGGATTCGCGCGAGTAACGGGCGCAGACTATCCATTAAGATATTGAGACTATCTTTTCAGATAGCTTCATCGAGTGGCTTTACTGTAAAGCCGGCGTCGGTGAATAATGTTTGCCTGTTTGGACGAGTTGTCGTCGTCGCACGGAACACTCTTCGATGATCGAACGTTTGAGGTAAGCGAAGATGAATCCGAGATTAGTCGCCATCTCCGGGCCGCTGAGAGGCTCGGTTTACCCACTCGCCGCCACAGAACTGACGGTCGGACGCGATGCGTCTAATTATCTCTCGATCAAAGACGGGCTGCTTTCCCGCCGTCATTGTGTGGTCAGGCAGGAGGCCGGGCAATTCAGTGTCAGCGACCTCGAAAGCTCGAACGGCACATACGTCAACGGCGCCGCGATCAGCGAAAAATCCCTCAATCACGGCGACCATATCTCCATCGGAAACTCTCGATTCGTTTTTCTGCTGGACGAGAGCGATCCAGAACCGCGCGAAGACCCGGTGCAGCTCGATGAACTGAGCTACAACGTCGGGTCGACGATCCACCTGCGTATCGAAGACGCGCTGTACCTCAGCCCGGAGAAGGTGCTCACCTCGCTGCCGCCGCTCGCGCGGATGGCGCGCGACCTGACCGCCCTCCTGAAACTCAGTACGACCATCAACTCGATCCGCGAGCCGATTTCACTTCAGCGCCAACTCCTCGAAATTCTTTTTGAAGTCATCCCGGCGGAGCGCGGGGTCATCCTCCTCGTCAGCGAGAATCAGCATGAGATTGTTTCGACTTTCGGCCTGAACAGGTCGCCTACACATGAGCGCGCCGTCCCGGTCAGCCGCACAATTGTCGATCAAGTTATCCGCGATGGCGTCGCCGTGCTCAGCAACGACGTGTCAGAGAAGGCGGAGTTCGCCAACACGCCGAGCCTGATCCTGTCACGCATTCGCTCGTTGCTCTGCGTGCCGCTGGTGCTCTTCGGGCGGACAGTTGGCGCCGTTTACCTGAACACCACTGATCCGGCGACACGTTTCAGCGAAGACCATCTCCAATTCCTGTCAGTGACCTCCGGGATTGCCGCCGTCGCTTTGGAGAACGCGCGGCATATTGAGTGGCTCGCGGGCGAAAACCAACGCCTGCACGCGGACACGCTGATCGAGCACGACATGGTTGGCGAGAGCCTGCCGATGCAGGAAATCTACAAGTTCATTGCGAAGGTCGCGCCGACTGATTCAACGGTCTTGATCGGTGGGGAGAGTGGCACCGGCAAAGAGTTAGCCGCGCGCGCGCTCCACTCCAACAGCCCGCGCGCCGCCAAGCCGTTCGTCGCGATCAACTGCGCGGCGCTCACCGAGACACTGTTGGAGAGTGAGTTGTTCGGCCACGAGAAGGGCGCGTTCACCGGCGCGGTCGCGCAGAAACGAGGGAAGCTGGAAGTTGCCGACGGTGGGACGGTTTTCCTCGACGAGATCGGCGAGATGGCCCCCGTTCTGCAAGCGAAGCTTTTGCGCGTGTTGCAGGAGCGAGAGTTTGAACGTGTCGGCGGCACGCGCACGGTGAAAGTCAACGTGCGTGTCATTGCGGCCACCAACCGTGACTTGGAACGGGCGATTGCCGACGGGTGTTTCCGTGCCGACCTCTTCTACCGCCTCGCCGTCGTGTCGTTCGAGATGCCGCCGCTACGCACCCGGCGCGAGGACATCCCGTCCCTCGCGACCTACTTCGTCGAGAAATACAGCGCGAAGTTCAACCGCAAAGTCGCCGGCCTTTCGGTCGAAGCTGGCGCGTGTTTGATGAGCTACGACTGGCCGGGCAACATCAGAGAGTTGGAGAACGCAATCGAACGTGCGGTGGTGCTCGGATCGACCGCGATGATTCTGCCGGAGGACTTGCCGGAGATGGTCGTCGAGGCGGAGCGCCCGCCAAGCGCCGCGCCAATCGCGAGGTATCACGAAGCCGTCAAGGACGCGAAGAAGCAACTTATTCTCAAAGCCGTCGAGGGCGCGGGCGGCAGCTACACCGATGCGGCCAAATCGCTCGGCGTGCATCCCAACTATCTTCACCGCTTGATACGAAATTTGAATTTGAAGACGACGCTGAAAAACCGGACGGGCGAATTAGCCCAGGGTGGCGGATGAGGAGTTGAGACCATCGACTCCACATGCCGTCAATTGCGCGTCATTAAGCATCGTGACGTTTCATGCGGAAGCAGCGCTTTCCAGGATCACCAAAACGTTACCGCGCAATTGCCACAATCGCCGTCCGGTCGTCACTTGACAGCCTTACAACTTCGGCACCCGCTCTGCTAGTATGACCGTGCCTTACTCCATATCAAGCGGTCAGTTCCAACGCCCCCTTAACAGTCAAACAAAACTATCGCGGAGATGAATTTATGAGCCAGGAGTTGAAGACGGGACACTTATCTCTCGACTTTCTGCGCGTGTGCGAGGCGGCGGCGATTGCTTCGGCGCGGACGATGGGACAGGGCGACCGTAAATACTCTGACCACGTCGCCGTCGAATCGATGCGCGAAGTGATGGACACGGTGCCGATGCGGGGCCGCATCGTGATCGGCGAGGGCGAGCGCGACGAGGCGCCCATGCTCTACATCGGCGAGGAGGTCGGCGCGGGCATGCGCGACACCGAAGACCCCGACGACTACCCCGAAGTTGATATCGCGGTTGACCCGCTCGAAGGCACCAATCTGTGCGCGCTGGGCGCTAACAATGCCATCTCGGTGCTCGCGGCCTCAGAGCGCGGCGGACTCTTAAACGCGCCCGACATTTACATGGACAAGATCGTTGTCGGCCCATCATCACGAGGCGTCGTCGACATTGACGCGCCGGTCAAGGACAACTTGAAGAACATCGCGCGGCGTTTGGGGCGAGACGTCGAAGACTTGACGGTGATTGTGCTCGAACGCCCGCGCCATAAAAAGTTAATCCAGGACGTGCGCGAAGCGGGCGCGCGCATTCGTCTGATTGGCGACGGCGATTTATCAGCGGGGATTTCGGCGGCAGTCGCGGGCACCAACATTCACGCGCTGATCGGCATCGGCGGCGCGCCCGAAGGAGTGATTACGGCGGCGGCGTTGAAGTGTCTGAACGGCGAGATTCAGGCGCGCCTTTGTTTCGACCACGAAAAACTTGGCGTCGATCAAGGCAAAGTGCCGCCGCGCGACGAAGTATTAAGGCGGTTGCGCGAGATGGGCATCAACGACCCAGAGAAAATTTACGACACGAACGACCTCGCGCCCGGCAAGAAGATCATCTTCGCAGCGACCGGCGTCACCGACGGCGCGCTCCTCAAAGGCGTGCGCTTCTTCGGCGCCGGCAAACGCACGCACTCGCTGATTATGACCACCGAGTCGCGCCACATCCGCTTCGTCGATACCGTCCACGTCGAAGGCGGCCCGGACACCGTTATCAGATTTTAGGTAAGCGTTCAGCCGTCAGCTTTCAGCTTTCAGCTAAAACAAGATAACTGGCGCGGCGCGCCTAGAGACCTGCGGCGCGAAGCTCGGGCGAGACGCACCACAAGTGACCGGCTGATCGCTGATCGCTGAAAGCTTACAATTTTAGATTTGCGATTGCCGGAACCGTCTTCGCAGCGGGAAGTGACATCGAAAAGCGGTTCTGCGTTTTAAATCGCAAATTGCAAATCGCAAATGCCCATCCCTGTTTCCAGCTACGTTCCACAGTGCGTGCCAACGGACGCGCGGTCGCGCCGGTCGCTCGTGGCGTGGCTGATAGTGAGCGGCGGCGCGCTGGCGTTGCTCGCGCTGGTGCTGCTTGCGCCGATCACTGCGGCGCGCGGCCATAGCTTTTTGTCATATGTGATGTACGGAATATTTCGCGCGGTGTGTCATCAGATGCCGGAGCGTTCTTTTCACATCGGCGGGCACGCGCTGGCGGTATGCGCGCGATGCAGTGGGATTTACGCGGGGGTCGCGGTCGGCGCTCTGCTCTACCCGCTGATGCGTCCATTGAAGAGCAGGCACACGCCGGCGCGCG
>JALZJL010000004.1 GCA_030859785.1 Acidobacteriota bacterium | reverse complement strand
GTGTGTGGCTCTACCAGGTCTGCTTTTTGGTCAACTATCGCAGTGGTAAACCAGTGGCAGAAATCAAAGATCAAGTGGATTGCGCGCGGTGGCGCATTGCTGCCTGATTTATGCACAGGCTTCAGCTAACTGCTTGAGTCGCGCTGATTTTGCCACCACATACTTTATCTTTTTAGTCGAAGTCTGGATGCCACTACCGATTTCGTTGAAAACACTTTGACTAGGCGCGCGGAAAGTTATTGACAGACTGTGGCATTCACTTATATATCTAGCGCCAGGTTTCAAGAAATCGCCTCGCAAGCGACACCGCGTCGTACGCCAAGCCAATTAAGTTTATTTCAAACGTTAAAGCGACAGTCGGGATTTCAGTAAATAGATTTCCTGTACTTAAGCCTGCATCTCGAACGACCGCGCCAGGGGAGCCAAGCTCATTTCAGTCGTCAGACGTGTTGAGCCGGTGCGTAAGTTAAGCGTTCTCGCAATTCTTTTCCTTCAATCGTAAAGTCCCGTATTTCCCGAACACGGTTAACTTGCCTGAATCCACAGGCAGTTACACGTTGCACCGCCAAAGTTGATTAGATCGTGGAGGCCGCTCTCATGCTATCAATGAACCACACCCCAAGTTTAACTATGCGTAGACTGTTTGCCGGCGGGTTAATGATTGTCGCTCTGCTGCTCGGCGGCGCGGGCGCAGGTCATGCCCAGTCACTGACCGGCCAGTTAACCGGCACCGTGACCGATGAAAAAGGCGCGGTGATCCCGAACGCCACCGTCGAGATGAAGAACGAAGCTTCGGGAGACGTGCGCCGCACGGTCTCGAATGACGAAGGCTTCTTTAGTTTCGCGGCGGTGCAGGCCGCGACGTACGTCGTCACTATCGATTCTTCGGGCTTCGCTAAGTACCAACAGACCGGCCTCGTCTTCAACATCGGCGACAAGGTCAACCTGCGCGACATCGCGCTCAGGCCCGGCGGCGTCGGCGAACAGGTAACGGTCACGGCCTCGCAGAACCAAATCGTGCCCGTCGACACGGGCGACAAAGCGGCGCTGATTTCTGCCGAACAGATTCAGAACATCTCCGTCGTCGGGCGCAGCGCGGCGGAACTGATTAAAATCCTGCCCGGCTTTGTGCCGACCACCGGTTTGAATAATCAGGCGGCGAACACCGGCGAAGTGATGGGCATCAACGGCAACGGCGACGCCGGCAAGCAGAGCGCGATTGGCAACTACTCGGCCAATGGCGGACGCACCGATCAAGTGGATATCGTGTCAGACGGCGCACACGTCTCCGACCCCGGCTGCAACTGCGCGACGCCGGTCAATCCGAACACCGATATGGTGCAGGAGTTTAAAGTCCTGCAATCCAACTTTGGCGCCGAGAACTCGAAGGGGCCGGTGGTCTTGAATTCAGTCTCCAAAGCCGGCGGCAACGAGTTTCACGGCACCGGCTATATCTACATGCGCGATTCCAAGCTGAACGCGAATGAATGGGGCGCCAACAAACTAGGCTCCAGACCGGACGGCACGCCGGTCGCGCCCCGCCCGAAGAACAGATTCATGTTCCCCGGTGGCAACCTCGGCGGCCCGGTGTTGATTCCCGGCACCGGCTTCAACAAGAATCGCGACAAGCTGTTCTTCTTTACCGGCTACGAATACTACTATCAGAAACTCGATACCGGGGTGATTCGTTCGGTGGTGCCGACCGAAGCGATGCGCAACGGCGATTTCACTGACACTGCTTACTTAAGCGCCCTGAATACCGGCGCAGGTGATACGCGCAGTGCTCCGTGTAGCGGTACGCCGCCGCTTCCGGCATTTTGCGCGGGGGTAAATCGGATCGCGCCTTCGGCCTTTGATCCGGGTGGGCGAGTCCTGACAAGTCTGCTGCCGCTACCTAACATCGATCCCAGATCGAGCAGCAGCAACGGCTATAACTATGCTCAGGTGATCGAGTTCAAACAACCGTCGTATCAATTCTTAACGCGCGTCGATTACAGCATCAGCGACAACACCAAGCTGTTCGCTCGCTACAATCGCCAGCGCGAAGAGCAGCCGTTCCCGGTCGGACTGTGGTGGAGAAACGGTGGGCAGGTGCCGTATCCGTCGCGCGTCATCGGCAAGAACGAATCCGATTCCTACAGCGCCACGCTGACCCACGTCTTCGGCCCGACGCTGACTAACGAAGTCGTTTTCGGCCACACCATCATCAAGTTTCCGAACGTGTTCGAAGACCCGTCGAAGGTGACACGCAGCGCGCTCAGCTATCCGTACAGAGGTATCTTCAAGAATGGGGTTGACCAGATTCCGTCATTTACCGGATGGAGTCAGGCGGCAACCGTGTTCAATCCGGGCGGCTTCTTTGATCCGGGCGGGAACCGCGGACTGTTCGCCGACAAGTACCTGACCTCAATCGCCGACAACGTGACCAAAGTCGCCGGCACACACACGTTGAAGTTCGGCTTCTACTTCGAGAACGTCATCAACAACCAGCCGGGCAACGGCAACTCAAACGGGGTTCTGGCCTTCGCCAACTGGCACGGCAAGAGCACCGGCAATTACTTCTCGGACATCCTGACGGGGCGCGCCGCGCAGTACGCTGAGCAGACGGCCAATGTCCTTCACAACATCGGCTATCAGACCTACGAAGGGTACGTCTCGGACAGTTGGAAAGCGACCCCGAAACTGACGCTCGAATTCGGCGCGCGCCTCGCCCGCCTCGGCAATTGGTATGACCGAGAGGGCAACGGGTTCGCGGTTTTCGACCGCACTAAGTTCGACCCGACGCGCCCGATCTCCGAACTGTCCGGCGTGTCTTGGCACGGTAAAGACCCAAGCATTCCAAATTCCGGTCAGGAGCAGAAGGCGTTGCAGGTCATGCCGCGACTCGGATTTGCGTATGACATCTTCGGGGAGGGTAAGACAGTTTTGCGCGGCGGTTACGGTCAGTTCACTTTCCATGAAGCACAGTTGACGACCGGAATTGATCTGGCATCCGGTGTGAGAAGCGTGACGTTGAACAGCGTGACGCTGGCCGAAATTGATGCCACATCGAGCGCTTCGCCCGATGTCATTTCGAACATCGATGCGTTCGATCCCACCGACACCAAGAAGCCGTTGACCCACAGCTTCAGCTTCACCGTCCAACAACGGCTGCCCGGGCAGATGACGCTGGAGACTTCTTATGTCGGGAACAGAAGCAGAAATCTCCTTAATTCCGGCATCAGTAACATCAACATCATTCCGTTCGGCACCATTCCGTTCGGGCAGGAGAACGATAACGACTTCAGGCCGTTCAAGCCATACGGCAACATCAATCTGGTCAATCACTCGTTCTTCCAGAACTATGACAGTCTTCAGATGTTGCTGAGTCGGCAGACGGGTCGGGTCAGTTTCATGGGGGCGTATACCTTCTCGAAGGCGCGCGGCGTGCGCGGCGGCGGACAGGGAGCCTCCTCTGATAACCTCAGGTTGCGTGAAAACAACTACGGCGTCCTCGGTTACGACCGCACCCACGTCTTCAGCATCGCCTACAGTCTGCTGCTGCCTGACATCGGAAAGAACTACCTCGGCGACAATATGTTGACGCGGGCGCTTTTCGATGGGTGGCAGTTCTCCGGCATCACGGCACTGTCGAGCGGCGCTGCCTTGCAGCCGAACAGTCCGAACGGGCCTAACTTCGGCATTCGCGGCACCAACAGTCTCGGCCAGGCGCTCAACAACGCACGCAACATCGTCGGCACGCCGGACACCTCGGTGCAACCGATTCTCACCTGCGACCCCCGGAAAGGCACGAGCGAGAATCAGTACGCTAATCCGAACTGCTTCGCCGCGCCGCTCCGGGGACAGGTGGGAAACTATATCTTCCCGTACCTGAAGGGGCCGGCGTTCCAGAACCACGATCTGTCGCTCTTCAAGAATATCAACTTCAGTGAGGATAAGAAGTTTCAGTTCAGAATCTCCGGCTACAACTTCCTGAACCGCCCGTTGAAATCGTTGACGGCAGAGAACCTGATTTTAGAGTACAACAACGGCCAGCTTACCCCGGACACTCTGAACAAGTTCGGACGCTATACCGAGAACAAGTTCGGTCGCCGAATCATTCAACTAGCCTTCAAGTTCTATTTCTAAACACCGGAGGCACAGCAAGTTTCATTCTTAACCGATGGCGTCGCCCGAACGCGGGCGACGCCATCCGCTTTTTAAGGATTGCGCCAACGCGGGTGTCGCCTTGCGAGACTTTCCGCGTCCGTTATAACCTTTCACCTCATCTCACGTCTGTTCGGTGAAACTGTCCGGGAGAAATACAAAATGGCAACAGTATTAAGTCCGCCGGAGCAAAGAGTCATCCTGCACGGCATCAACTGGGACACTTACGAAAGCATCCTCGAAGCTCACAGGAATCGTAGCGCGCCACGCTTCACTTACGACCGGGGAAGTCTCGAAATCATGAGTCCATCACCTGAACACGAAGAGCTAAATCGCGCTGCCGCGAGTCTGGTGGAAGCCGTGGCTGAAGGCTTGGATTTACACACGAGGAATTTCGGATCAACCACCTTTCGGCGTGAAGACGTAAAGCGTGGCTTCGAGCCTGACACGTGTTTCTATATTCAATCGGTCGAACGCATCAAAGGCCAAACCGAGCTTGACCTGACTGTTGACCCGCCGCCGGACTTGGTAATCGAGATTGACATTACCAGTCCTTCGATCACCAAGTTTCCCTTGTTCGCGCAACTCGGCGTGCCGGAAGTGTGGCGCTGTGACGGTAAGCGGTGGAGCATCCTGATACTGGCGGGCGCGGAATATATCGAGCGTGAAGAGAGCATTGCGTTGCCGGGTTTGACCGTCGCCCGAATCACGCACTTCATCGAAGAGGGCCGCACGATGCGGCGTCCCGAATGGTTGCGGTGGGTGCGTGATTCGGTAGGGCAGAGCGGGTAAAGGTAAGCAGTAAGGCAAAAGTAAAAAGGCAAAGGGCAAAACTGAAAGCAGGTAACAATCGCGGATTCATTTTCTCTGAGCATATATCATGAGCAAGTCGGGAAGTATTCTTGTCTGTGTGGCCTCCGTCTTGTTAACACTCGCCGTCGGCAGCCAGGTGATCGCGCACGGCCAGGTTAACGAGGCCGAACGTCTGTTTGCGCGCGCCGTCGAATTGCACCAAGCAGGCGACCTTGAGGGAGCGGCGCGCGAGTATCAATCATTTCTCAAACTGAGTCCCGAAAATGTCGAGGCGCGCTCGAATCTTGGCGCCGTCTATGCCCGGCTCGGTCGTTACGAGGAAGCGATAGATCAGTATCAGAAGGCGCTCGCTGTCGACGGGAAAAACGCCGCTGTTCGTTTCAATCTCGCGGTCGCTCTCTACAAGGCGTCGAAGATTTCCGAGGCCGCCGCTGAACTCGCGCAGGTCGTCGCGGCGCAGCCACAGAATGCAAACGCGGTGCTGCTGCTCGCCGATTGTCATCTGCGGATAGGCGAGTACAAAAAAGTAATCTCAACGCTTGCGCCGCTTGAGTCGTCGCAATCTGACAACCGCGTGCTCGCTTACCTGCTCGGCTCGGCGTTGATTCGCGACGGGCAAGCGGAGCGGGGTCACCGCGTCATCGACCGCATTCTGCGCGATGGCGAAACAGCGGAATCGCGGCTGTTGCTCGGAACGGCGCAGTTGATGGTGCGCGATTACGCGGGCGCAACGAAAGACCTCGCGCGCGCCGTCGAACTCAACCCGAAACTCCTATCGGTTCACGCATATTATGGTAAAGCGCTGCTTGAGACCGGCAACCCGACGCAGGCGGCGGACGCCTTCCGCAAAGAGTTGGAAGTCAACCCGAATGACTTCGATTCAAATCTTTATATGGGCGTGTTGTTGAAGCAGGAGCAGAAGAACGAAGAGGCGTTGCGGTACCTGGAGCGCGCGTTACAGGTGCGTCCCGGCGCGCTCGACGTGCGATATCAGATCGGCGCGTTGCTGCTGTCGGCGGGCAAAGTCGTCGAGGCGCAGGACGTGTTGGAGAAAGTACTGAAGGAAGCGCCTGAGTTCGTCGAGGCACATGTTTCGCTTGCGACCGTTTATTATCGACTCAAGCGCAAAGAGGACGGCGACCGCCACCGCGCGATTGTGCAGCGACTGAACGCCGAAGCGCAGTCGCGCGCACCCGGCGCACAGGACAACCTCGGCCCCGGCTATCGCGGCGAGAGTCCGGGCGGTAACAGCAGCACTCCGCCGGCGGCCACGAAACCGCAGACATCACAGCCATGACAAAAACTTTCGTAAGCGTTCAGCGTTCAGCCTTCAGCCAATCATGCGCCGCGCCGGTCATTCAGTTGCGCGCCTGGTTTAGCGAGAGCGAACCAAGCCCACGCGCTCGCCTTTGTTTTAGCTGATCGCTGACTGCTGACCGCTTATCTTCCATGCGCGCATCGTCAAGACAAAAGTTGATGTCGGTTGTCTTCATCGTCATGGTGGCGGGCGCGGCGGCATTGCCGGGTCTCGCGCAGACTCGTCGGCCCGCAACGCGGAAACCGACTGCGAGTAAGAAAGTGCCGACACCGTCCGCGGCCGCCTTCGAAGATATCCGTCTCCGCGCCGCTGCTGCGCGCGAAGCGAATCAACTCGCCGAAGCGATCAATCTCTACCGGCAGGCGGTTGGGTTGCGCCCGTCTTGGGAAGAGGGTTGGTGGTATCTCGCGACGATGCTCTACGAACTTGACCGCTACGCGGAGGCGCGCGATGCGTTTCGGAGTTTCGTTGCGATTCAGCCGAAGGGCGGCGCAGGGTGGGCGCTGATGGGGTTGTGCGAATTCCGCCTGCGCGAATACGAAGCGGCGCTGACGCACATCCAGCGCGGGCGCTTGCTCGGACTCGGCGACAGCGAGCAATTGATCTTCGTGACGCGTTATCACGCGGCGTTGCTGCTGACACGCTTTGCGCAGTTTGAGGGGGCGCTCGAAATCCTGAACTACCTCGCACGCACGCTGCCGAACGAGAATCCTTCAGTTGTCGAGGCCGTCGGTTTGGGTGCGTTACGGATACCGTTGTTGCCGGCGGAGATTCCAGCCGACCAGCGAGAGTTGGTGATTAAGGCGGGGCGCGCGAGCTACCTTCAGTTCGCGCGTCGCCTGCCGGACGCGGAAAAAGAGTTCGCCGAATTGGTTGCGCGCTATCCTGATGTGCCCAATGTTAATTACGCGCACGGCGTGTTCCTGCTTGACGTCAAACCCGAAGCCGCGCCGGACGCTTTTCTGCGCGAGATTAAAATCTCTCCGTCACACGTCGCCGCGCGTGTGCAACTCGCTTTCCTGTACATCAACCGCGGCGAACACGTCAATGGATTACCATTCGCGGAACAAGCCGTCGAACTCGCGCCCGGCTTGTTCGCGGCGCGGAATGCGCTGGGCCGTATCCTGATTGAAATCGGTGATGTCGCGCGCGCAATTAAGGAATTGGAAGCGGGCGTCCGGCAGGCACCTGACAGCCCCGAAATGCACTTCGCGCTGGCCCGCGCCTACACCCGCGCCGGGCGGGCGCAAGACGCACGACAGGCGCGCACCAACTTCCTTCGTCTCGATAAGATTCGCCGCACGGGGCGCGATGGCGCGCAGTCGGTCGGCGGCGCGGCGGACGATAAACCATAAGGCAAAAGTGAATGCGTGCGGTGATGACGACAGTTTTTGCCGAACGCTGATACGGAAGAGTTTTCGCCGTTGTCGAGAGTTTCGCCGCCGGGTTGTCAAATCTAAAATTAGATGTTTTCGTGGTTATGAATCTTCCGCACAAAGACAAATGCCTGATTGCCTGCCCACGTTGCAGTGAGTGTGCTGTGTTTCATAGGTCTGGCTATCCAAGGTCGTGGACGCAAGCTAACGGGCGCGGCTGTGTAGATGTGAGCGGCATGGCTAGTTGCCGTCATTGTGGCTATTCGGCGCAACTTGAACAAATCATAATTCCCGACAATCTCTTTCTCAAAGACACAAGAGTTAATCCTACCTTATTTGCTTTTGATGGAGAGCATCTGCAAATTCTTACGAAGTTCTTTTCTGCTGCCGAGCAGAAGGCTGAAAATTACCCGAAGGAGTATTTCTCCGGGCTGAACAAATTGAGTAAAGAACTTCTAAGAAAACAGAATCGTGATTCTGTGCTGAGAGCATTAAAGAAGATGAAAGAGATGGTTGAGCGTTGTGGCGAAGGCAACATTTAACAAGCTATTATCGCACGACTTTTGATTCGCTTCGCCCTCAAAAGCGGTTGAATAGCGGCGTTCGGATTCAATCAGGTCGGGCCGTCGCCGGGTGACATTAAGCAATGCAGTACGCGGGTGGGATGAAAGATTTCGTGAAGGTCGGCGTGGTCGTGTGCGCGGTGGCGATGTTGTTCTGGCATCCTCGACGGTTGTTCAGTCAGGGGCCGATTCACGGACAGCCGCAACCCGCTGCGGAGTGGAAGCCGACTCAGAGCGCGCCGCCGGGTGCGCGCTTCGCCGGCGATGGTGCGTGCGCCAAGTGCCACACGGAGAAGGTGACGACTTTTCAAAACTCCGGCATGTCGAATGCTCTGTCGTCCGCCGCCGATAGCAATATTCTGCATTCAAACGCGCAGATGAAATTCAGCAGCGGCGGATACTCTTACCAGATCATCCGCCGCAAAAATCGCAGCATCTACTTTGTGACTGACGGGACGCAAATCATCGAGGCTCCGATCCTGTGGGCTTTCGGTCACGGCGAGATGGGTCAGACGTATGTGTTCGAGCACGGCGGCAAGCTCTACGAAAGCCGCGTCAGCTTTTACAGCGCGGCGAAGAATCTGGACATCACGCTCGGCGCGCCGCGCACGGTGCCGGCGACGTTGAAGGAAGCCGCGGGGCGTGAGATGGACGCCGGCGATGTACGGGATTGTTTCGGCTGCCACGCGACAAATGTTTCGAGCGACGCGCGCGGGCAACTCGGCAGTCTCGTCCCCGGTGTCAGGTGCGAGTCGTGTCACGGCCCCGGCGAAAAGCACGTCGCGGCAATGAGCGCGGGCAAACTCAGAGAGCGAAACATCACCAACCTGAAGACGCTCAGCACCGAAGAACAATTGACCTTCTGCGGCGCGTGCCACCGGACGTGGGAACAGGTGATGCTGCTACCGAATCGCGGCGGCATTGATAACGTCAGGTTTCAACCGTACCGTCTGACAAACAGTCGCTGTTACGACACCGAAGATCGCCGCATCAGTTGCACCGCCTGTCACAATCCACATGAAGACGTGCGGCGCGATGCCGCTTTTTACGACGCGAAATGTACAGCGTGTCACGCTCCGAACAAGCACGCGAAGAGCGTCGCACCGTCGAGCATCGTGCAGTCGAGCGTCGCTCATTCGAATCAGCGCAACGGCGCGCCGCCGTGCCCGACCGGCAGACAGTTGTGTGTGACATGCCACATGCCGAAAGTCGAAGTCCCCGGCGCGCACTTCAAGTTCACGGATCATCACATCCGCGTGGTCAAGCCGAACAATAAGTTTCCAGTGTAATCATCGCCGAAAGATTTAGAGCAACAATTGTTTGGAGGGAAAAATGAATCACTGTACAGGGCGCTACGCACTGACATTTGCCATCGCCTCAACACTCGCCCTCAACGCCTTTGTCCCGGTCGTTGGTCAGCAGCCGGCGAAGCCTCCAGCGGCGCCGGCGGCGCCGGGCGCGCCGCGCGAGACTGAGCAGGAAGTGATCCGCGTCGAGAGTAGCGAAGTGCTGCTCGACATGGTGGTGCGTGACCGGCGTGGCAAGCCTGTGCGGGATTTGCGGGCCGACGAGATTGAGGTGTTCGAGGACGGGGTGAAGCAGAAGGTCAATGCCTTTCGATTGGTTGAAGGCGACGCGCCGGGGAGCGCCGCTCCGTCGGCAGGTGCAGCGGCGACAGCTAATGTTCCCGCGAAACTCAATCCGTTGCGTCACATCAATCTGGTGACGCTGGTGTTCGACAATTTGAACATCGAAGCGCGGCAACTCGCCGGCCAGGCGGCCAGGAGTTTTCTCGACAGCGAACTGCGCTCAAACGATATGGTCGCGGTCTTCACCGTCGGTAATCGCCTCCATGTGGTGCAACAGTTCACCACTGACCGAAAGCTTTTGCGCGAAGCAGTGGAGCGCGCGACGACGGGCGGCAACACGCAGTTCCAATCGAAGTCGGACGAAATTCGGCAGCAGCTCGATACGTTCCAGAAACAGTCGGAACTGGCCGAGACTTTAGGCACCGCCGCCGGCAATAGTCGTGGCGCGGGCGCGGAAGCAATCGGGGCTGCGAACGTCGAGGCGAAGACGGCAGAGATCACTCTGAACGCGCTGCAATTCGCCGAGACGCTGCAACGCGAACAGCAGGGGCGATCGTCGCTCTACGCACTGCTCGCGCTGGTTAAGGATCAGGGAAAGCTGCAAGGACGCAAGACGCTTATCTACTTTTCCGAGGGCTTGCAGGTTCCTGCGAACCTCGTCGAGCTGAAGCGCGCCACGGTCAGCGCCGCCAACCGCGCGAACGTCAGCATCTATGCCGTCGACGCGCGCGGCTTGCAGACCACCAATGTCAACGCCGCCGCCGGCGAGATGCTGGCACAGTCCGCGCGTGCCAGCCGCAGTCAGATTCTGGCGCGACCCGGAAGCGCGGTGACGCGCGAGCAGGCGCTTGCGACCGACCGGGCCGAGGATAGTCTGCGCGGAAACGTGCAGGGTGCGCTGGATGATCTGGCGACGAGCACCGGCGGTTTTTTGATTGCCAATAGCAACAACCTGCGCACGGGAATGCAGCATGTGGTCGGCGACATCGGCAGCTACTATGAGTTGGCGTACACACCGCCGAGTCGCAAGTACGACGGCAAGTTTCACACGATCACCATCAAGGCTTCGCGCCCGAGCGTTAAGTTGCAAACGCGCGAAGGCTATTTCGATCTGCCTCCGGTCGGTGGCGGCGGTGCCCTAATTCTGCCATACGAGATGCCTCTGGTGGCGACGCTCAATGCCGAGCGACTGCCGCGCTCCTTCGAGTATCGCGCCGTCGCGTTGCGGTTCGGCGAAAACCAGGAGGGCGTGCAGTACAACCTGTTGATGGAAGTGCCGCTCGCCAACTTCACGTTCACCACCGACGCCGAGAAGAAAGTCTACCGCGCGCAGTTCTCGATGATGGCGCTAATCAGGGACGCCGGCGGGCGCGTGGTGCAGAAGCTCAGCCGTGACTTCCCGCTCGAAGGTGGTCTTGATCGTTTGGCGGCGGTTAAGAACGGCTTCGTCACGCTGACGAAAACTTACCGCCTGACGCCCGGCAGGTACACGCTGGAGACGGTCGCGCTCGACCGCGAAACAAACCGGACGAGCGCGCGCCGCTCCGTATTTGTCGTCACGCCGCCGAAGCCGGGCGTGCGGATGAGCAGCCTCGCGGTCATCAAGCGCGTCGAGAGTCTGAGTCTTGACAGTCAGGACGCGGAAGACCCGTTCCGCAAGGACGGATCGAAGATCGTGCCGTTTGTCGGCGAGCCGGCGTTGTTGGCGGGCAAGGGAGGGCTGCCGCTCTACATGATTATCTATCCGGCGGCGGGCGTCGCCGAGCAACCGCAACTGGCACTTGAATTTCTGCTCGACGGTCAAGCCGTTTCGCAGGCCGCGCCGGAACTGCCCGCGCCCGACGGCCAGGGGCGGATTCAGTACGTCATGACTGCGCCTTTGGAAAATTTCAAGCCCGGTCGTTACGAGGTGCGCGCCGTGGTGCGGCAGGGCGCAACCGCCGCCGAGGAACACACGTTCTTTACCATCAATCCATAATTAGCGAAGCAAGCAGTTTTCAGTTTTGAGTTTTCGGTTTTCAGTTCAAAATCGAGAATTGAAAACTATTCGATGACTTTCGCTCAGTCCACATGCCGCACAACTTTCGCGGGTGTGTTCAGCGATTTCTCTCAAAACTGAAAACTGAAAAACTGTTTGACACTCGATGAACAGAAGACCAACTAATCATCTTTCCTCACGTCGCGCGTTCGTGAGGTCGGCGGCATTAACCATGCTCGGCGCGGCGTGCTCGCCGGCTCTCGTTTCCCGTGCGGCAGGGCAGGCAGTTCTGACGCCGCCACTGTTTGAGGAGATATCCGCGGCGGTGAGCGGCATCACATGGACGCATGACAACGCGATGTCGCCGGAGCGTTATCTGCCGGAGACGCTCGGCCCCGGCTGCGCGTTTCTCGATTATGACGGCGACGGTTGGATGGACATTTACCTCGTCAATAGCGGCGCGAGCGATTTTTACAAACCGAAGCGCCCGATTAGAAACGCGCTCTATAGAAACAATCGCGACGGCACGTTCACCGATGTGACGGAAAAGGCGAATGTTGCCGGTGGCGCATTCGGGATGGGCGTCGCTGTCGGCGATTACAACAACGACGGCTACCCGGACATGCTGGTGACGGCTTACGGTCGCTGCACGCTGTACCGCAACAACGGCAACGGCACATTTACGGACGTGACGGAAAAGGCGGTCGTCGCCGCGCCGGGGTGGACGACCAGCGCCGTCTGGTTCGACTTTGACAACGACGGACTGCTTGATCTGTTCCTGTGCAGCTTTGTCGAGTTCGGCGCCAATAAGAATGTCGTCTGCGGCGACAACAAACTGGGCCGCCGCTACTACTGCATCCCGCGCGTTTTTAAGCCGACCGCGAGCCTGCTCTACCGCAATAACGGCGACGGCACATTCACCGAAGTGTCGCGCGAGACAGACATCGGGCGGGCGCTCGGCAAAGCACTCGGCGTCGTCGCGACCGACATCAACAACGACGGGATGATGGATTTATTCGTCGCTAACGACACGGTGCAGAATTTTCTGTTCGTCAATCGTGGCAAGGGCAAGTGGGAAGAGATCGGCTTGGCGTCGGAAGTGGGCTTCAGCGCCAATGGCCAGCCGCGCTCCGGGATGGGCGTCGACGCGACCGACTTCGACGGCGACGGGTGGCAGGACTTGTTCGTCGCCAACGTCGACCAGGAAATGTTTTCGCTTTATCGAAATAATAAGGACGAGTCGTTTGTCGATGTCGCCAACCCGAACGGCATCGCCGAAGCGACGCGGCTGTTAAGCGGATGGGGGCTGAAGTTTTTCGACTACGACAATGACGGAAACCTTGAT
>JALZJL010000420.1 GCA_030859785.1 Acidobacteriota bacterium | reverse complement strand
TCGTTCGTGGTCGTGCTGCTCGTCGTCGCGTTGCTCGACCAGGCGCGGTTCTATCTCGGAATAGACGGCAGCCGACCGGAAAACTTGGCGCGGGCCGCGGCGATGAATCCAAACGACGCGATTCTTCAAGTGAGAATCGCCAATGCGCTCGGTCGAAACGGCGAGACGGAACAGAAAATCGCATCGCTCGAACGCGCGGTCGCAATCAATCCATACTACTTCGAGCCACGTAACGCGCTGGCCGAATTGCTGCTGCAAACCAAGCGTTACGATCAAGCCTACGCGCAGTATCAACAGATGCTCGCGTATGTTTCGCCAGACGCGAACGCGCTCGTTAATCACGGCCTGCTAGCCACTCAGTTTGGAGATGAATCGGCGGCAATCGACAGTTGGCAACGAGCCATCGAGACCGACCCGACCCGCATCACCCCGCGCCTCTACCTAGCCGAAGCGCTCTACCGCCGGGGCCAAATGAAAGAGGCGATTCCACACTATGAACAGGGCCTCGCGTTGCTCGCCGCCGGGCAGGGATCCGAATCGCTCGACCCCGGAACGACCATCTCCGCGACGCTCAAACTGGCCGGAGCATATGCGCGCACAAACAACACGGAGCGGGCGTTCGCGCTCTATGAACAGATTATCGAAGTGACGGAAAAGTCTGGCGAGAAGGCGCACCTGAGCCTTGCCCTCGGCAACGCGGCGGATGTTTATGCGGCGCGTGGCCATACTGATCGTGCGGGGCAATTTTACCGGCGGGCGCTCGCGCTTGATGCCTCAGCAGGTGATGCGCGGGCGGAAGGCGCAGACTGGTTCAACTACGGACAATTCTTGCGACGCAATAATTCGCCCGGTCGTTTGGTGCTGGCCTGCTTTCTCAAGGCAGAAGATATTATGAAAGGGAAGCCGGAGGCCGTCGCCGGATTAGAAACCGTCGCCAGAGTCCGGCGAGAGTTCGAGACATCGCTCGGCGCCGAAGCCTCCACCGTGCGGCGCGATTTTCAATCGGTGGCGGAAGAGGCGCGGCGACCGTGAGCGTGGCTCCATCAAAGCAATCCGCGCTCTTTAACGCGCATGTATGTTTCGAGCAGTGCGGGCGTGAGCGCGGCGGCTGTCACGTCGAGCGCGAGTCCGCCCTGTGCTTCGACGAGGCGTAGCGCCGCTTCGCGTTGATGCATAATCTCTTCCGCGACTGACTGTGTGAATAAGTCGCGGACGCTGTTGGGAGTGTCGCGTACGGCGGCGCGCAAATCGCGGTCACCGATGGTGGCGACGAGCGGCAGGTGGCGCGGGCGCAGCAGCTTCAGCGACGCGAGGAGTTCGCGCGAGCCTTGCTCGTCGACCAAGTCAGTCAGGACGACGACGAGCGCGCGGCGCTTGCAATTGGCGGCGATGAATTCAAATGCCCGCGTGTATGATGGCTCGATCATCTCCGGCTCAATCGCATAGAGCGCTTCGAGCACCGCGTCGGTCTGCTCTCTTCCCCTGCCGGGCGGGACGTAGGCACGGACGCGCCGCCCGAAGGCCATCAGCCCGGCGTGGTCGCCGCCACGCGCCGCCGCGCTCATCAACGCGAGCGCCGCGTGAATCGCCAAATCAAACTTCGTCTCGCCGCCGAAGCGCGCCGTCATCAAACGTCCGGCGTCGAGTGCGATGATTACCGTCTGGTCGCGCTCGATCTGATACTGGCGCGTCGTCATCTTGCCGCGCCGCGCCGTCGCGCCCCAAGACACATGGCGCAATTCGTCGCCGGGCACGTACTCGCGCAACGATTCGAAATCGCGCCCCTCGCCACGCCACGACGCGCGTCGCTGCGCCGCGACCAGCGAGCGTTCGCCGAGCGCCTTCAACTCAGCCTCGCGCGCCCGACGGATGTTCGGATAGACCTTCACTGATTCCGCCGCGCCAACCCGCGCCGCGCACCACACCAACCCCACTCGCGACACGTAGCGCACGGCGGTGTGCCCGAATGTGAACCGCCCGCGCTTGGGCGGCATCAATCCATAGATCATCGTCGCGGTCGTCCGCGGCGCGACGTGCAGAAAAGCCTCGCGCCCACCGGCGAGCGACATCTCCGGCGGGTGCTCGTCCTTGACCCTGGCGCGCAGAGCGTGCGGCGAATGGTTGGCGATGTGAATACGCACCTCCGTCCCCGCGCCGAGGTGGAACCGTCCGACGATCTCGCGCTCGATCTTAACGCCTTCGTGCAGCCGGCTGGTATGCGCATCGACCCACGCAGCGACGAGCAACGCTACGTCGTAAGCAATTGCCGCCAAGCGCAGGCCGGGTCGCCCCCACGACAAAGACAGCGGCACAAAGCCAAGCGTCAACAGCGCGTAAAAGAGTTTTGTGAAAACGAAGTTCATCGGAAGATGGTTTCGAGTTTTGAGCTGAAGACTGAAAACTCAAAACTGAAAACTGTTCCCGTGGTGCGGTTATCTCGGCACCGGGACAGCTTGCAGGATGTCGTTGATGACGCTGTCGGGCGTGGCACCGTCGAGTTCCGCTTCGGCGCGCAGACGCAGACGATGGCGCAACGCCGGGCGCGCGATGTCACGCACATCGTCGGGCGTCGCGAACTGACGGCCACGCATCGCGGCGAGCGCTTTGCCGCACAGTAAGAGCGCGACCGACGCACGGGGACTCGCGCCGTAGGCGACCGATGGGTGTTCGCGCGTGCGGCGCACGACCTCGACGAGATAATTTTGGACGCCTGCTTCGACCCGAGTGCGGCGGATTTCCGCGCGGCACTGCGAGATGGCGTCGGGCGCGGGTAGCGGGTGAATGTCGATAATATCCAGGCGGCGCGCATTGAAGCCTTCATCCCAGTTGGCGACGACCTGACGCTCTTCGTCCGCCGACGGATAGCCCATCTCAATCTTCAACAGAAAGCGGTCTAGCTGCGCTTCGGGAAGCGGATACGTACCTTCATACTCGATAGGGTTTTCAGTGGCGAGCACGGTGAAGAGCGGTGACAGTGGATGCATCTCGCCGTCAATCGTCACCTGCCGCTCCTCCATCGCTTCCAACAGCGCGGCCTGCGTCTTCGGTGGCGTGCGGTTAACCTCGTCGGCGAGCAGGATATCGGTGAAGATCGCGCCGCGCCGCAGGGAGAAGGCCGAAGTCGCGACGTTAAAGACATTGGTGCCAGTGATGTCCGACGGCATCAGGTCGGGCGTGAACTGAATGCGTCCGAAGTCGGCGCCGATAATGCGCGCCAGCGTCTTGACGAGCAGCGTCTTTGCGGTGCCCGGCACGCCCTCAATCAGCGCGTGCCCTTCGGCGAAGAGCGCGACTAAGACATGTTCGATGACCGCATCCTGGCCGACGATTACTTTGCGCAGTTCCGTCTGAATGTGTTCGACGGTGGAAGAGACGTGCTGTAGCAAATTTTGAGGGATGAAGGATGAGGGATGAAGGATGATTCACAGCCGGCGCGAGTTCATTCTGCGTCCCGCACTTTCCATCGAGCCTTTCTTTCAAAGTTCGTAGAACGAAGTGTCTGCATAAAGTGAAGGCGGAGACGTGAGAGTAGCGGTCAGCAGCAGCATCTATTTTTCGTGCCGGCGCATCTCCTCACAGATCATGAAACGTCGCTCACTTTGCTTTCTTCGCTCCCTTCCACGTGCCGCCTGCGGTCCGGCTATCCTGCTCACGAAAAGACCAACTCCCGGACAGCGCCTGACCGTCACTCGTTCCTTCCATCACCACCTCGTTGTCGCCCGGCGCGGGATACTTGGCAATTACTTTGTCACCGTCGAAGACTACCGATTTGAAATTGACGCTGTAGCTGTCGCCGTCATTCGGAGTGACCGTGAGGTTGCCTGTGTGCTTGCCGTCCGCGGCTGGCGTAAGTGTCATCTCGAACTTGCCGGACGAGTCGCCCTCGAATGTTCCGCTCCACGCGCCGCTGAATTCCTCGCCGCCCGAAGCCTTACCATTCGTGGTCTGCGCCGACAGTGAAAAGGACGCGGCACACACGACCGCAAGTAAAAGCAGAACTGACAGTGATCGTTTCATAACTCCTCCTGTGTGAATGTGAAGTTTCCTGCTCGCCCGAACTGCAATTCGCGTGACCTTTGATCCGCGAAGCCTCACACGCGCGAGATTCCGGAGCGGTACTTTAATCAATACCCGCTGACTTGTCGAACCTCACGTGCGCGCATGCGGATTCCGAGTTCGCGTTCCAACTCGCGCAGACGCGCGACGAGCGCCAGCGCCTCGCGGTCTTTGACGGGTGCGCCGGCAATCACGTCTTCACATGCGCGCAATAAAGATTCCATCTCGCCCGCGTTTCTGCCGGAGCGTTGCGCGACGCGCGCCGCGAGTTCGGCACTGGGCGCGTCACCCGCCACGCCGCCGTAGCGCGCCAGCGCGCGCCGCGTGCGCCCGTAGACATTTTCGACGGCGAGGTCGCAGGCGCGTGCGCGTTGCTGCAACTCGGCCATCGACGCGACGAACTCCAGACTGGAGCGTCGGTCGACGCGCGTCGCCGGAAGCGGGCGCGCAAACCGCCGACCCCGCGACCATAATATGACGAGCACGATCAGAGCGGCCTGCGCGCCGAGGGCGAGCACCGGCGTGCCCGCGAAATATGCGATGGTGCGGTTTTGCGTCGCGCCACGACCTTGATGAAATTCGTCGAAAGCGATTAACCCGCCGGTGCCGGCGACGACGTTGACGGCCAATTGCAGATTGTCGCCGCGCCCGATTCCGGCGTTTGAAATGATGAACGGGTCACTCAGCACGACGACGCGACCGCGACCGTAGAAGTAGTCCAACAGCAACGCGCCGCTTCCTTCCGTGCGCCCGTCGGCGATGTGCTCGACCGGAGCCGGGTTGGGTTCAGGGGGCGGCGGCGCGCCGGTTGATCCCTGCTCAATGTCGCCCTCATCAATTTCCGTGTCGTCTTCCGCGTCATCATCCCTGATCGTGCCTGGTGTCGGCGACTCAGTCGGGGCTTCAGACGGCGATGCTTTCGGGTTCATGCCACGCGCCGCCGTCACGTTCGGTTTCTCATCGACATAGACGGTGAAGCGTCCGGCGAAGCGCGAGCGCATCACCTGCTCGACATCGCGCGTCAAGAGCGATGGTTGCGCGGGCTTCAACGGTGCGACGCCCGCCGTCATCGCGTCGGCATCGTCGGGGCGGATGCCGGGTTGCGGGTACTCGACGATCTCGGCGGCGACACGCCAGCGGCCCGAAGCCGACAGCAGTTGCGGCGGCGGTAGCCGGTCGACGATCACCAGTCGTCCACCCTGTCGAACCCAACGCAGCAGACTGTCAATCTCTTCGTTGTCGAACTGGCGGCGCACCTGCCCGACAACCACCATCGTCGCCGGCTTGACCACATCACGACTCGTCGACGCCGCGTTCGTCAACGACGCCGGCGGCAGACGCCAGCGCACGACCTGGTGATTCGTCTCCTGCAAAAATTCATAGAGGGCACGAGTGCCGGTCGCATCAGCATTCGTCGTCGAACGATCAGGCCGTAACTCCGAAGCGACTTCGCGCTCCACGCGCACATACGATGCCGCGTTCAGCGCGACAAGCAGCGCCAGCACCAGCACGATTGACAAAAAGATGGCTAAGCGTCCCTGCACGGCATTAAGTGGTCAGGCAAAAAACAAAAAGGTCAAAGGCACTAAATCGAACCATCCAAGATCGGCACACCGCATCCTAGCCCCGGCAGGGGCGATAGAGTCGTCGCCCGCGGCGTCAGCCGTGGGTCGGTCGCATGAAGTGCATCAAGCCCCGGAGAGGCGAAAGATGTGTTGTCCAACCAACGACATTCTTTCGCCCCTCCGGGGCTTGAGTCGTGTGGGCGACACGATCACCACGGCTGACGCCGCGGGCTACTCGTCTGCCGCCACTACCGTGGCTGAGATTAGGCATGTCCCATTCCTGTAAGTTTCGCTTTGGACCAAAGTGGACGACGATGCTTTCGCATGTCCGATTGTGGTCTGGAAGTTCATCGCATTGCCTCTCGACAGCGCAGGCGGAAATCCGTCCAGTCCGTCTCGGTAGCGGGTTCGAGTCCGTACCAGTGCTTTTCAAAACTGTCTGTCAGCGGTTGCATCGCGCGATATATGGCGGGCGGCGCGTCGCCATCACGCACGGCGTAGAGGTAATCGCGATTCGTTTTGTGCTGCGCGAGGTGGACGATTCCACGGTCACCGAATTCGCAGAGCAGCGCGACGTATGCTTTGCGGATCGCACCCCGCATCTCTCCAGCACGCGCCAACTGTTCGGCTTCGGCCAACAAATCACCCGTCGTTTGATCTGCTTCGACGCGCGCGCCGAGCACCACGCGCGCCTCACGCTTCGGAGTCACGCGCTGGAAGATGTTGCGTGAGAACAGACGCCGCCCGAATTTCCACAGCACCAGGCCGATCACGCCGAGCGCCAGCGCGTAGACGAAAACTTGCGCGGCGGTCGACAGCCCCCGACTCGTGCCCGGCGTCAGCGGCTCCGTGTCGGGGAAGAGCGAGCGCAGCCACTTTTTGATCTGCTCGAAGATGTTTTGCAGCGCATTTCCCTGCGACGCCGGTTTGTTATATTCGGGTCGCCGCAGGATCGCCGCGAGCCGCCCCTTCTCGGCCTCTTTGTCTCTGACAGCGTTGACGGTGGTGCCTTCGATTTCGGCGAGCCGGTCACCAAGCGCGGCGAGCCGTTCGGCGGCGCGCGTCAGCGCCTCGGCCCGCGCCGTGTCCGAAGTACCGGACGGCAGCCGCGAGTATACGTCCAGCGCCGTGTGCAGCCACGAGTTATCGACGGCCAACACCTCGCCTGCCCACTCGACGCGGTCGGCGGGCGGCAACAGGCGTCGCACCTCGGCGAGCGAACGCGCAACGTAGGCCATGCGCTCGGTTTCGTCCGCCTCTTCTTCATCAATGCCGGTCAGCGCGCTGAGGGTGATGGTCGCTTCACTCACCCGCGCGCGATATTCGGGAAGCGGAGTCGCCACCACCGTCTGCCACGGGCAGAACAAAACGGAGAGCAACAGGAAGAGCAGCATTGCGAGCATGACGCCGCACGGCGTCGCGCGAAAGTCGGCGTCATCAGGAAAACTGTTCGGCGCGCGATGAGTCATCTTTCGCATCAGAGTCCGAGCAGTGATTGAGTGTGTGGCTTGACGACGAGCGGTGCGGCGAGTGCCGGCGAGAGCGGGACGTCACCCTGCTGCGTCGTCAGCGTCGGCATCTCGCCGAATACACGCGCCGCCATCAACTCGATGTCGTAGCCTTCCAATCGGACGCGCTCGTCGACGTAGAGCAGCGACAGACCGAGCATCCACACCGGCGTCAGCAGAATCGTGCTGCACTGCGCGACGACCTGGTAGCCGATTGAGTACCAGACCGGCCAGTCGCTGTCAGTGAGCGCGAGCGGGTTGATGCCTTGTAAGTGGCCGTACCAGCCGAGCGGGATTAACAGCAGCAGCAACGCCGAATAGGTCGCGAAGGTGGTGAACAGGAACATCGCCATCAGTCGCCGCACGTTGCCTTGCGCCAGCTTCGCGCTGCGGGCGATGGCCGCGAACACCCCCAGCCCTTCGACCATCATCACCTGCGGCACGTATACGACGCGGCCCGCCAGCCGAAAGAAGAGCCACAACGCCGCGTACGAACCGCCCGCCACAACCACGATTCCGAAAGCCCCAAGCGCCCAGGCCGCCGCCCCATGTCCCATGCTGATCTGAATGCTCGCGGCGACGCCGATGACGGCGAAGATGATGATGATGTACCACACGATGAACGCGACCGCCGCCGCCACCGTGACGCAGAACGTAACTGCCAGCGTCGCGCCGAGCAGACTCCAGAATCTCGACCGGACGCTCCGGTAGATGGCGCGCGCCGACACCGGCTCGTTCCACAGCAGATGCGTCACCAGGTTGCGCGATGCGCCGCCGACGACAATCA
>JALZJL010000412.1 GCA_030859785.1 Acidobacteriota bacterium | reverse complement strand
GTCGTACTCTTTGGGCCGCGACCAGCCGGCCTTGACCATCCCTTCGGCCACTTTCTGACGGCGCTTGGGATTGATCTCGCACAACGCCCGCACGTCGATGAACTCCTTCTGACATCGAGATACATGTTCAGTTCCCATGCCGCCCGTCCCGATGAACCCGGCCCTGACCGGACCTCCGCCGGCGGGGCCACGTGTGACCGCCGCCGCACCCAACGCAACGAGCGCCGGTGCGCCGGCAATCGCCTTCAAGAAGTTTCGCCGCCCTTCACCCTTCATTTCATCCGTCAGATTCATACTTCAGCCTCCCTTACATTTTCATTCTGCCGCCGTCTCTTGCCTGTCAACAGTAAATCCAGACCCGCTATCGCCCCGGTGTTGAAGACCAGCAGAACGCAGACCGCAACTGCCTCAATCAGCGTTTTATTGACAATCAAATACGTACCCTCGTTGTTCGGTTGCGGGGTTCCCGCCAGCGGGATTGACAGCACGTAAAATAGTGTCAGGAGCAGCAGCGCGCTCCATGCCCCGACTCTGGTCAGCAGCCCGAGGATGAGCGACAGCCCGATTAACAGGAGTGTGATCTTAACCGCGTTGTCGATCCACGGAGTCCAACCCGCATCGAGTAGACGTTGGAACAACCCAGCGAGCGGCCCCGAAGCGGCTTTGAGATAGCCGGCAGAAGTCCACGTCGCAAGCGGTGTGCCGTCGGAACTCCAGCCCGGTAACATCAGCTTGTAGTAGCCTTCATACAGGAAGTGCCAACCGATCATGGTACGTAAAGCCACCAGCGCGACTTGCTGTGCCGAAGACAGACGGCTTGGCAGTGCCTCGCTACTCATTGACGACCTCCACCTCACATTTATCGTTGCTGCCGAACACAACCGGACTCAACGCTCCGCTTTCGAGCATCACGGCCATCACGCCGGGATGACTCGCGCAGTAGCGTTCGGCTAGAGCAGGGCCGCCGACATAGAATGCCGTTGCCAGCGCGTCGGAGACAGCGGCTGAACGCGCGATCACAGTCACGCCCGCGACGCCATCCGATGGATACCCGGTGCGCGGGTCAATGATATGTCCGTAGCGTCTGCCTTGATGCTCGAAGTTCTGCTCCTCGCTCCCACTGGTTGACATGGCGCAATCGCGGAGATGCAACACCGCCATCCGTTGTTCCTTATGCCTCGGATGGCGCACCCCGACCATCCATCCCTTCTGCCCAATGTCACTGCTTCCGAGTGCACGCATGCTGCTGTAGCCCGCGCTGAGCAATGCGGCACGGACGCGGCGGCGCGTATGTGCGGCGGCGCGGTCGAGCGCATAGCCTTTACCGATACTGCCGAAATTGATTTCGACGCCGCGTCGCTTGAAACGAATTGTTTGTGACTCGCGATTCAAAATCAGATTGTCGCTTCCGACAAAGGAAACGGCTTCTTCGATTTCGCTCTCAACCGGCACACGGCCCTCTCTCTTGAGAAACCCCCAACAGCGACTCAAAGGGCCTGATGTGATGTCGAACGCGCCTCCCGTTTCGCGGTGCAGTTGTTGACACAGCAGCAGCAATTCAAAGAGCGACGTTTCGACCTCGACCGCAACTGACGCGGCGTTCCGGTTAATGAAACTCACCTCACTGCTCTCTCTGAAAATCGTTAATTGCTGCTCCAACCTGTCAACCTCGTCCAGCGCGGCTTGCGCGGCGGCGACACCGGCCTGCTCTCGCAACGGCAACGTCACCTCGAAGCGGCAGGCCATCGCCGGACGACTGACGTGCAGCCAGAAGCCTTCGGACGGAACGCTCCGGTCCGGTGTGAAGTTTAGGAACTCTCGCCTCTGTCGAGTCTGCATTTGAAAAGACTGCCTGAAAACTCACTGAAAGGGACGCATTAATTTGCCGTGGCGCGGCCACGCAGATAACGATGAAGGATGCAGGACGATTTGTTTAAACAAGATGCTGAAAGTACGAAGAGTCGTGCTTTCTCAAAGCTTGCAGCGACTCGCAAATGCCCGCTCGAGTGTGGGTTGTTTCCTACCTTGAACGCGTGGGAGATTCTCGCCGCTCGCCGCATCATTCGTCTTGGGCAATTTAGACTATTTTATTTGCACATTCGGCAAACCCATTCGATTGCGGATCGCGACCAAACGAATCGGACCGAGTAGCCCGGAAGGTACGGGTTGCACTTTGTCCATGTCCTGCGGTGTGAAGCGCTCGCCGTAACGCAGGTTAAGCAAGCGGTAATCCGGCAGACGCCGCCCGGCCATGTGGTTGATCGCCGTATTGCCGACCACAATCTTGATTCGGTTAGCCCCGCTTCGCAGCAAGCCGGTCACGTCGAGCATATACGGCGGGAGCCAGACCGATCCCGCCCGACGGTCGTTGATATAGATAACAGCCGCGTCCCGCACCGGAGCGTCGAGCCACGCTTGCATGCCTGACCTCAAATTCTGTGATGGAATAGACTGTCCTTCCCCAAAGTCGAGCCGCATGGCATGTCCGTTTTGGAGCAGGTTTTCAGGGACGTTGATCTCTTTCTCGTAAGTCGCCAGCCCAGAGAAGTAGCGCGTCTCTTCGTCCTCTGTCCATGAACGCAGCTTGTCCATCTGAACAGTCTTGCCACTCTCGCCGAAAGTGACTCGCCAGTTGGTGGTCAAATCAATCGGCGCGACGGGTGCGTTGGTCGTGCCTTTTGCCAGAGGTTGCGTTGCGAATCGCGCGGTCGAAGCGCGTTTCGAGAAGACCAACACGCGCGAGCCATACGGTTCAAGATCAAGCGGGATGGTGCTTCCGCCTCGCTGCCCGGCCTGCGCGCTCATCGGCGACATATGGCCCGTCATCGGGTCCCACAACTCCGGCTGCATCCCTTCGACGCGGAACGTGGCCTCGACGTTCCGGCGCACGCTGGAAGTGTTGGCGATGTAATAGATTTCGGAGTCTGCGGTTCGTCGATGGATGTGTCCGATCTCCGCGACCGACGGCGACAGCGCCACATCTGGACGGAGCAGGCTCGTGAGCTTACCTCCGAGTTGAGTTTTTTCATCCGCCACGAAATGCGCCGGCGCGGACGTGCCTTCAAACAGTCCGCGCGCGAGTTCCTGAATCTGACGTTGCTCTGCTTCCGTCGACATGAAGCCCGGCGCAACCTCCGGCTTCCGGCGAGTCGCGATCACGATTCCGCCGCCGCGCGCGAACTCATCCAGTACCTTCAGCGTGTCGAGCGGGATGCGTTCCACACCGGGCAGGATCACCACCTTGTATTTGTTCGACCCGAGCGCGAGCGCATTTTTCTCAACCCGTCCAACTTGCCTAAGCGCATCGTCGTCGAAGAAATCGAGATTATATCCGGCTTCAAAAATCGCGGGCATGATGTCAGTGCCGAGATGTTCTCTGAGCGTTTCAATCAAGTGAACTTTACCGGCGGTGAAGCTGGCCCAGCCGTCGCTGTTGGGCAGATAGAGCGCCACATCGTTAGCCGGCTGGCCTTGTCGCATCAGGAAACTTACGCGTTGCAGATAGCGCGCCACATCCGGCATCACGTGCCACCACGGATTCTTTTCGTTATAGACACCCGCCGCGTAGAAGCGCCAGCCGGGATACTCGATGCCCTGCGGCGTGTACGGCCAGCCGTGTCCGATCAGTTGATTGATGCCTTGCAGAAAGTGGAGGTCGGCCTCGGCCTTGACGTCGAGCGGGGTGGCGCGGAAGGACGGCGAATGCAGCCACGTCCATGTCTCCGAAGACGTGACGGGACGCCCGTAGATGTGGCTCGCCGATGATGCCCAACGCGACGCGCGGACGACCTTCCACTGCGGGCCTTCGCCTTCGGGCAGGTCTGCAAAGGCGTTGCTCGAAATCGTGGCCGCGGGAATGCCGTAGTTTTGTATGCGGAACAGCGTCCGGTTCTGCTTCGACCACGCTTGCATCGGCGCGAGGAAGCGTTCGTTGAGCAGTTCCGTCTGCGTCTGCCCCCAGTCGTGCCGGATGGCCGCCGTCTTGGTGCCGACGTCCGCAATCAGCGCGGGCAGATGCGGCTTTAGATCATAGCCACGTCGCTTCTGAAACTCTTCGAGAAAATCACTCGTCCAGTCTTGATTGTAAACTTCCAGACTGTCGCAGAAGATGGCGTGCGGAGGGTCGGAGCCGAATGCCTGCATCAGCCGGTCGCCGACCGTCTTCAGATAATGATCGGTGGCGGCGCGGTCCATGTGGTTGAGCACGAAGCCTTCGCCCCCAACCGCCGGGCGCTTGACCTGCATCCCCGCCCGACCGGACGTAAAGAACAGCACCTCGTGCGGCCCTTCGAGATTCACAGGCAACCAGACCGCCCCGTCCCTGATCTCCGTCAACTCACGGACACTGACGATTGACTGTCCCTGTGAGCGTGCCAGAAACGCGGCGATGAATTTCTCGCCGGCGGACGTCTGCGGGACGGCCACGCGCCGCGTGTTGCCTTCGACCTTGACGCGCTCAAAGCGGAGCGCTCCTGCCGCTTGATCGACACGGACTTGCGGCCCGCCGAACGGCCACCCGCTACCGAGCGTCAAGTCCATCCGCAGACCGAGTTCGCGCGCCTTCTCGGCGGTGAACCGTAGCGCCTCGATGAATTCGTCGGAGAGAAATGGAAGCGTCCTGATGCCGTTGGCCGCGTCGTCCAGCACGACCGGGTAGACGGCCTGCACCTCGAAGCCGCCGATGCCGCCCTCTTTCATCAGACGCATCTCGCGTTCGAGTTCAGGCTTGGTGACGGCTGGCCCGAACCACCACCAGCGCATCATGATGCGACTATCATCCGGCGGGTTCTGAAACAGTCGCTCAAGCTCGGCGATGTTTGATGCTGTGATCGTCTGATTCACGGCAGGAACAGGACTCCGTTGCCGTGTGCTTTGCTGTGCGATGGCTGATGAGTAGAGCAATGCCAGCGAGACCAGCAACCTCAACAGTAAGTCTGAGCGATTAGTGAGTTTCCCCATCGTCCGCCTTTTCACGTCAGCGATTTCCTATTTCGGGTTAATAGATCAATGCGGAGCAGTACAGGTCAGTATCGCCTGCTTAAGCTGGGCGGGTTGTGACGTGGCCGAAGACCCGCCCGATATCTCAGGAGGTCCTGCTTCTCCCTGAGCAAGGCTTTATCCTGAGTGAAATCCACCAGCAACTCGACATCGTCGGTGACGATTTAAACCGAGGGCTAAGTGAATAGCCAAAAGTTATTTTAAGAAAGACTTCAGCCAAAAGCTCTTTGATAAAATACCAGCTCGGCGCTGAGCCTGTCGGTTGCTCAGCTTCAGGATGTACTCTTCAGCGTAATCAGCAT
>JALZJL010000385.1 GCA_030859785.1 Acidobacteriota bacterium | reverse complement strand
CAGTTGGGGCACATGGCAACGAACAAATGATAAAGAACTACGTCCAACACCAAGGCAAGATAGAGAAAGCCGGGCAACTCGACCTGTTTTAATACCCCGTCAGCTTGCTGCGGGGTAGTTTATTTCTGTCTGTGTAATCCGTGTCATCCGTTGTTCCTCTTCTGCTTTTTGCTCAATTGTCTCTATAATGAAAAAACATCACGCGAGCGCGAAAACTTCGGGCCGCGTGCGGTATCAACTGGCGGCACCAGCTAAACGATTGTCTTTCACCTTTTCATCCACTATCAAGACCGCGTTCGGATTGCAGCGCAGGGCCTCGTTCCAGCCACGCGCGCGCCGGCCCGTTTGGTCTGCCCCGAATCTGAAAGCGGAGATTCTCTATGAAAACCTTGTCACGAAAATTTGCAACTCTGGCCTTGAGCTGGTTGATCACAACTCTAATGATCGGTATCACAACGATGGCACAAATTAACAGTACCCTTTCGAAACCACCGGCGGCGAAAATCGACGCTAAAAAAACTACCGTGCACGGCGAAACGCTAATTGATAATTATCACTGGCTGCGCGATAAATCGAACGCCGATGTCATCTCGTACCTCGAAGCCGAGAACGCCTACACTGATGCGGTGACGAAGCCCTCCGCTGCGTTTCAAGAAGCGCTCTATAAAGAGATGGTCGCGCGCATCAAGGAAACCGATATCGACCCGGCGTACCGGCAGGGCGACTATCTCTATTACAAGCGCACCGAGCAGGGGAAGCAGTATCCGATCTACGCGCGCAAGAAACGCGGTGACCGGAACGCGTCGGAGCAGGTCACGCTTGAACTCAACCAGATGGCCGAGGGCCTGAAGTTTATGGCCGTCGGCGACTACGAAGTGAGTCCTGACGGGAAACTCCTGGCGTACACCACTGACACGACCGGCTTCCGCGAGCACACGCTGCAAGTTAAGGATTTGACGACCGGAAAGCTGCTGCCCGAACGCATCGCGCGCGTCAACTCGGTGGCATGGGCGAGCGACAACAAAACTCTCTTCTATGTCGTCGACGACGCGCAGACGAAGCGCCCGTTCCGGCTCTACCGCCACACCGTCGGTCATGTGGGTGGTGCGGAAAAGGACACTCTCGTCTATGAAGAGAAAGACGAGATGTTCAACCTTTACGTCTCGCCGACACGCAGCCTCGCGTACGTCGTCGCCACCTCGCAGAGCCACACGACTTCAGAAGTTCGCGTGATTCCGGCGGACAAGCCGTCGTCGGAGCCGCGCGTCGTCGAACCGCGCGAGGCGTTCCACGAGTATTACATTGACCATCACACCGACCGCTTTTACATCCGCACCAACGAGCACGGCGCGAAGAACTTCAAGCTTGCCGCCGCGCCAATCGCCGACCCTTCCAGAAAGAATTGGAAAGAGTTGATACCGCACCGCAAGGACGTGATGCTCGAAGACGTTGATCTATTCGCGAACCATCTCGTCGTGACGGCGCGCGAAAACGGTCTGCCGGAATTAATCATCACCGACCTGCGCGACAACAAAACACACAACCTCGAATTCCCCGAACCGGCCTACACCGCCGCCGTCAACGTCAATAAAGAGTTTGATTCCGAGACGCTACGCTTCAGCTACCAATCGCTTGTCACGTCCCCGTCAATTTATGATTACAACATGAAGACGCGCGAGCGGCAGTTGGTGAAGCAGACGCCGGTGCTCGGCGGCTACGACCCGGCGCGGTACACGTCCGAGCGCATCCACGCGATGGCCGCGGACGGCACGCGCATCCCCATTTCTCTTGTCTACAAAAAAGATTTCCGGCGCGACGGCCAGCGCCCGATGTTCCTGCAATCCTATGGCTCGTATGGCTACGCGCACCCGATCAGCTTCACGTCGGCGCGGCTGAGTCTGATTGATCGCGGCGTCGTCTATGCCGTCGCGCACATTCGCGGCGGCGGCGAGATGGGCAAAGAGTGGCACGATCAGGGCAAGATGATGTCAAAGAAAAACACGTTCACTGACTTCATTGCGTCCGCCGAGCATTTGGTTAAAGAGGGATACACATCCAAAGATCGTCTGGTGATTACGGGCGGGAGCGCTGGCGGTTTGCTGATGGGCGCGGTTGCCAACATGCGGCCCGACCTCTTCAAGGCAGTTGTGTCGCATGTTCCGTTCGTTGATGTCATCAACACGATGCTCGACGAAACGCTGCCGCTCACCGTCGGCGAGTTTCAGGAGTGGGGCAATCCGAAGGAGAAGGCTGCCTACGAATATATGAAGAGCTACTCGCCATACGAAAACATCGAGGCCAAAGAATACCCGACGATGCTCGTCAAGACTTCGCTGAACGACAGTCAAGTGATGTACTGGGAGCCGGCGAAGTACGTCGCCAGACTTCGCGCGACGAAGACAGACAAAAACCCTCTGCTGTTGAAGACCAACATGGGTGCCGGTCATGGCGGCGCGTCGGGCCGCTACGACTACCTGCGCGAAACCGCCTTCGACTACGCGTTCGTCCTCAGTCAGTTGGGTATCATGCAATAACGCCGAAGTGACGGCGGGCCTTCATTGCTTAAACCGGGCCGGCGGATGAAGAGAACGGACGGTGACGCTGGTGTTGCCGGGCGTGTCGGCGCAACCGCTGGCGGCGAGGCAGCAATCCGGTTTCCTCAACAAGCTCGGCGCAGAGAACATTGCGGCGGATGTCTTCGGTGCGCTCAACCGCGCGCGTCGTGCTCGGCACTGACACCGACCGACATTCACATGTCGACGATGCCGAACCGGTGACAGCTTGAGAGGCACCATTCGCGCGGCGCGTGACAACGGCGGCGCTCCATCGCTTATTATGCTTCGCCTGTGTCACAGGCCGAGTTGCGTTCTCACCGCTTGCTCTACCTTGCTGATGTCTGCGCTCGACAACTTGCCTTCCATGTTCGTCAAGCGCAACTTGCTAACTGTCGTTAGCTGATCCGCTAACGCTTTGCTTTGTATGCCGTTGAGCACAACGTAAGCTTCACTCGGGTAGAGCCGACTGGTGTTGCTGGTCAAAGGAACAACCTGCACCCGATTCAGATGTTTGTTAGAGGCATCGTTGCTGAGGATTACCGCCGGCCTTTCCTTCTGCATCTCGCCGCCGACAGAAGGATCGAAGTTGACCCACCACACTTCACCGCGCTTCATCACGCACATCTCCGATGGTGGCCTCTGCCCACTCCAGCGCCTCTGCTTCGCGTGCTTCGTCCTCTGCCATCTGCTGATAGCCTGCTTCTAGCCCTTGATTGAGAACGTGGGGCCTGATAAGTGACTCGATGAACTGACTAATTCGCCGCCGCCCAACAACGCTGTGCAATCCTTCGTAAACTTGCTCATCAATTGTGATTGTTAGCTTCTTCTGCATACATCATCTTTCTGCATACATCATCTCTTAATATGTGTTCCGCACGTAAAGTGATTCAGAACCGTTGACACCTTGACACGCACACATCAGTTAAACCAACCTCGGATGTGTTTTATCTTTTACTGTACCGCATAAGCAAATCCATCTGACGCTACAAAGTAAAGAATGCCATTTGCGACAACCGGCGATGGGAATAGAACCCTCTCTTTTCTAGTCTTCCACTTCTGCTTACCGGTCAGTGCATCCACAACATACAAGTTCTCGTAACATCCCACGTAAACTGCCTGGTCCGCTACCACTGGAGATTCACACCTTTCTGAAGTCTTAAACTTCCACCGCTCTTTCCCAGTTTCAGCGTCAACTGAATGGAGATTCCCGCCATCACCTACGAAATAGACAGAATTGTAAGCTGTAGACATAAAAGCTATCATTAGAGCGCTAGATTTAGCCTTCCACTTTCGCTCACCCGTGCTTGTATCAATCGCAGAAAAGTTGCCATCAAAACTGTCAAAGTAAGCGTTGGTGCCGTCGAGCATTCTTAACCATCCTGCCCCTTTTACCTTTAGCTTCCGTTTCTCCTGACCAGTTAGCGCGTCCAGACTATACAGGTAATTCTGCCTTCCGAAATAGATAGTGCCGTCAGACACTATTGCTGGAGTTATTTGTCCTTTTGCACGGTAAGTCCACCGCGTTTTCCCGTCTTGCGCGTCCAGCGCATACATATTTCCGTCAGGGCTGCCCAGATAAATTATCCCATCGTAAATTGCGGGTGAGAAAACGCCTTCTTGACTTATTTTGACCTTCCAGTTTTCCGTGCCCGAAAGTAAGTCAAAAGAATACACCTCTCCAGCGTCCATTACGTATACGGAATCTCCGGCAATCGTAGGTACAGGTGCCCCTTTGCCCAACTTCTTCCTCCACTTTAGTTCTCCGGTTGTAGCTTCAAGAGCGAAAAGGTATCCGCCTCCTAGCCTAAGGCCGAAACAAACTACCCCGCTGCCGACTATCGGATCAGTGATTGTATATTTTAAGGGATCAACATAGTTCATTGGGAAAGCCATTGTAGAAATACCGGCAGGTAAAAAATCCCCCATAGGCATATCAAAGAGCTTTTGAGATTTCCAAACGATTGTGTTTAGCTGATGCATTGCTTTAGTTTGATAAACGCCGGTGCGTTTGAGGTTAGCACGCACCATTGAGCCTTCAGAAGATTTCAATACCGCCGGCTTTACCGGCTTTCCAGCTTGTAACGTTTGTGTAATTGACCCTACAAGTGGGAAAGCATTGTTTGAGGTGGTCACGGTTTGACGGACACGGAATTCTCTTCAACAATCGTCAAATCAAAGATGAAAAAAGCTACCACGACCACCACGACCGCTGCCAAGACCCGGCGCAAATACGATGACGCTTTCAAGC
>JALZJL010000373.1 GCA_030859785.1 Acidobacteriota bacterium | reverse complement strand
AATAAAAAAGCAAGAGCCGAAGTGGTCTCCAGACCATACTTCACGCCGCGAGCACTGCTTCCCATACCTGTGGCACCCCTGCTCCAGTTTGGCTCAAGCTTGAAGTGTTGAACTGCCCTTTCCTGATCTTCTGCGCTAACCGAGGTTCCACTCAGTGTCACGGCTGCGTTGCAGAAACTCTTGAACCCAAGCATCGGATAGTACCGCTGCTTCACCCGCCGGTGGTCCTGCTCGATTAGGTTGTTCAAATATTTGATGGTACGCACTTCGACACCGAAGGTTAACACGCCTACTGCTTTCAGTTCAGACACCGCCCTGTGCGATGCCTCATACCCGTCGAGCGAAATCTTCTGCGGAACTTCATTGTTCTCGATGGCCTTGATGAAGAAACGCTTGGCGGCTGCTATATCTCGCTTTTCGCTCAGCAAAAAATCAACTGTTCGCCCCTGCTTATCAACAGCCCGATAGAGATAGGTCGATTTACCTTTGATACGGATGTAGGTCACGTCAACTCGCCAGGACGAGCCTATGGGTCGGGCATATTTCATCCACCGTTTCTCGAACACAGGAATATAGTGCTGGACCCATCGCATCACTGTGGTATGAACGACCGTAACGCCGCGCTCCGCCATCAGCGAGCACCGAGTCGCGGTAGCTAAGTTTATAAGTGATGTATCAGCGGACAGCCTGGATGATGAGTAAGCGATCAAAGTGGCGGCCTGTGAATAGCGTTGGCGTGTCAGAGGGAAGCTGCATCATGCCGCTGATTATCAACACAACTCAGCGTTTGCACCAGAGCCTCCTTGTAGAGGTGAAGGCGATGTATCTACAAGATGTTGGGTAGTCGGAAATTGTTTGCAACGCATTACAAGACTCTACCAACAACTGTAATTCTTCTGGAATTCTACTGAGCTATTTCCGTCAGAATGCAGAAGTCAGGATAGAGGGCTTAACTATTCCGCTTTCGCTTAGTTTGACTCTCGTCGTGAGCAAGGCATCACTCTGATAATTTCCCTGACTCGTGTGGCATGCACCACGCCGTTATCGCGCGCCGCCCGGCCGACATGAAACTCATGAATCCCGCCGATCTCGGAGAGCAATTCGATTGTTTTTGCGTCTACCCCGCCGCCCGCGAGAATAGTAATCTCAGGTTCAGCCGCGCGCCGGTAAACTGCCAACCGTTCGCTCTTTTGCATCCAGTCCCCGCGACCACCGTGCGCCAGAATCCGATCAATCTGTCCGAAGGTTTTTAGTTCTCTTATTGCTTCGGCCTTGTCTTCCATCTCTTCGAAGGCATGATGAAACGTCGCTCTCAGATTCGGCGCACACGACAGGATTCGCGCCGTCAGTACCACGTCTACAGCTCCTTCCCGCACGAAGCCGAGAACCACGCCGTCCACGCTCAGATCTGACATTTCGCGCGCAGCATGGCAAAGCCTTTCCACTTCGGCATCGCCCGTGACACCGAAGCCGTCGCTCCCGCGAAGCATCACTCGCGCCGGCAAGTTGACGGCGGCGAGAATATTTCTCACGAGTTCGAGCGGCGGCGTTAGACCCCCGCGTTCCAATTCGGTGACGATTTCCAAACGCCCCGCCCCGCCCAGTTCCGCTTCACAAGCATCGGCGACGGAGCAGGCGATCACCTCAAGCAAGGGCACATGCGCGCTCATCAAAAGGGTTGCAGCAAACTGAGATTGTCTAATTTCCCGAACGAAAAACTCTCACCCAATACAGCGATGAAAAGAAATACGACGAAGATGATAAACGAGAGGCTATCAAGAAGAACAACGGCAGACAATCCGTGGTGGGCGTCTCACGCGAGCGAGGAACGAGCGAAAGCATTTTGCCGGCGGTCATTTCCTTTTAGAAAATGGGCTGACCGGAAGATAGGTGGCTTCGGGAGTTTGGGATAAATAGATACTGATTACGAGTTTAACTCTGAACCGGACGGAACCTTTCACTCGACATTAATTTAACGACGACTCGGTGGCTGCGCCTTCGCTTCTTCGACGGAGAGGTAACGCGGACGCTCGAACGAAACTGTGCGCCCTCTTACATCCTGCCCTTTGAAAAAATCTACGATGACTGTTTGCACTTCAGAACTGGGCAGAGTTTCGTGCCCCCCGTTTTCGACAATTAAATGCGTGCTATTGGGAAAGCCCCAGCGCACTTCTTCGGCCTGGAAGGGCGGTGTGCTGGTGTCAAGTGTGCCACTCACGAACAGCGTTGGAAGCAGACTCCAAAGGCGCGGCTGTAACACTGCGCCACTTTCCGGTATGCTCACCGCCTTGCAAATTTCCGCAGTCCGTTGCAGATTAACATCGCTGAATAACGATGGCGGCGTTTCTCTCCGAGATTGTGCGAGTCGCTCCGCCGACCAGCCGACAGAACAGTCCACCGCATTTGCCATCGGCGACCTTCCTTGAAAGCCGTGATACAACGGTTCAATGTAGCGTGTCAGGAGAAAATAATCGCTTTGGTCTATGGTGTGGAACAACGCCGGAAGCCGCGTGTAGTTTCTGGCATCGGTCATAGTATGGCGCACCAGCCACTGCAATCCGATTTTACCGACGCGAATACTGACCGGACGCTTGGTTTGCGCGTCGGTCACGGTGAGCGTCACAGGATTTCGTTCCAGCTTATCCAACACTCGTCGGTAAAGAGCTTCCATGTCGGGGACGAGTTTGTTGAGGGCAGTGTCTACACTGGCAAAATACGAAAGTTTTTTGATGAGTATATCCCACACGCTCGGCAGGTTAACCAAGTTGTCCTGCCCTTCGGTGCTGGCGAAAACCACGCGGTCAAGATGTTTGCCGTGCCGACGAACCGCCGCTTGTGCCAACACAGTTCCGTAAGAATGCCCGATGAGACTGAAGCGTTCCACACCGAGTGACTGTCGCAAATCGTTTACATCGTCCGCGCTGGCGTCGTTGGTGTAAGCGGCTACTTCAACTCCTTTGGCACGCCAGTACTCGGCGCAAGAACTCGACTTATCGGTAGCAACTCGCAGCCACTTCTCCGCGCTCTCGAAAACGTCAGTTGGAACGGGTGTGACCGGACACTGCAAGTCAGGCGACGACATACCTAAGCCGCGCTGGTCAAGAAGAATCACGTCGGCGACTTCGCGCAATTTATCAAACAAATGGAAATAAACGGGAACTCGTCCCATCCCGATGCCAGGCGCACCCGGACCACCTGCCAGGAAAACAATCGGTGAGCCGGGGGTTGCCGCCGTGCTTTTCAGGCGCACAAATGCAAGCTGAATCAGGCGATTTGATTGACTGTTACGGTTCTCACGTACCCACAGCTTGCCAAGTTCAGCCGGAAGTTCCTTTCCATCGAAGGTTCTAAATGCGTAAGGCTCAACGACGAGTTTACCGACCCGCGCTTCCTGTGCATTGACCGCTATACCGCAGGCAGCAAGATACAATATGCAAACTATGAAGAACTCAATTCGGCTCATAGCTTAAAACCCTTCCCGTCTGGTATGTCTGTATGATAGCAACTGCTTCTATAGACGTTGACGGTAAAGAAACTGTTAACGAATTTAAGTCTTCAGCCGATACATCTCTTTAATCGGATAAACACCTCGTAACTGATTTTTTTGACATTCACTAATGCGAAGCACCGAACGCCCGGCATCACCCGCCGCGCCTCCAACGCATCAACCCTTCAAACCTTGCGCATGAGGCCAACGCCCTTCGCGGTCGGGTGCATGCCGTTCCTATGCAAAGTCAACACTCAAGCTGCTGCGTTGAGTGCCCGTAACTGCGCGAGCTCTGTTTGTGCGGCTGCGTGATGACGTGCACACCGCACAGGTGGACGAAGTGCGCGCCCGCATCATGCTGGCCGAGGAGCGGTACAATGACGCGCTAAAGGTAATCAATCCGGCGGTGCGCACGCTCGAGCGCGGTGGAGAGCAGTCCCTTTTAGCCGAAGCGATGGAGACGTGTGCCGTCGTTCTCGCCCGGCTGGGGCGAGGCCATGTGTCGCGAGAGTTTTTTGAAAAAGCTATGGCGTCGCTAAAATCGCCGGAGATAGTGAAGGGGCGGGGCGCGTTGCCATCAGCCTTATCGAAGAATTTCGCGACGCTTTTTCCGACGTCGAGTTGCGCCAAATTTATGCCGTGATGCTCGAAGAGATGGTCAGCAAGGGCTTGTTCCGCGACTCACTTTTCTACCGACTCGGCGCCCTCCGCATTGACGTCCCGCCGCTACGCGAGAGGCCGGATGACGTGGCGTGGCTCGTGCACAGCTTCATCATCGAACGGGAGGTCGCTGATGGAGACACCACCTTCACCGATGAAAGTATCGAGGCGCCCAAGCGGCTGCCGCTCTTCGGCAACTCACGCGAGCTGACGGCTCTGATCACCCACCTCGCCATGAAGTGCCGTGGCAAGACAGTCACCGCCAGGCATGTTGAATCGGCAGCTGCCGAGTTGGATACACTCGCGCCAGAGATACAATTGTGGGAGCAGTGCGACCTGATCGAAGAGGTCAGGAAACTGGAACGACGTCACATCGAAGGGGCGCTCAAGATGAGCCGCGGGCGCATCTCGAAGGCAGCGCAACTGCTCGGACTGA
>JALZJL010000358.1 GCA_030859785.1 Acidobacteriota bacterium | reverse complement strand
GACTTTTCGGGTGGAGTTTTCTGGCGGCGACTTTGCTTCCCTTGAGTTCGGAAGCCCCGCTCGCGTTGCTCGTCAGGTCGCACAACCAGATCGTGTTGCCCGTGCTGGTGGCGACGCTTGGGAATTACCTCGGCGCGTGTACGGCCTACTGGCTCGGACGCCGTGCGGCGCAGGCATTGGGTAAGAGCGAGGCGAGCATCGTCGCCGCGACGAACAGAGCTTTGCCGACGATGATCGAAGACGGCAGCTTCCGCGAAGATTTGTATTTTCGATTAGCCGTCGTCACCATCGAACTCCCGCCGCTGCGCGAGCGGCGCGAAGACATTCCGCTTCTCATCGAACACTTTTTAGAGCGCGCCGTCGCACGCCACCAGCGAAGCGGTGTGCGAATGTCGCACGAGGTCTTCGCCGCGCTCGCCGCTTACCCATTCCCCGGCAACGTGCGCGAGTTAGAAAACACCGTTGAGAGAATGGTTGTGTTGGCAAAAGGCGAGACGTTAACGCTCGAAGACCTACCAGAGGGGATGCGGCAGGGTGCGACGCAGCACGCCGCCAACGTCCTCTTGAGTCTGCCGCCCGAAGGACTCTCGCTCGAAGAGGTCGAACGCGAAATTATCCGTCAAGCACTCTTGATGCACGGCGGCAATCAGACGCGCGCCGCACGTTACTTGAACATCACTCGTAGCGCGCTTATTTACTGAATGCAAAAGTTCAATCTCATCACGACGGGCGCGGAGGGCGCGGATGACACTGACGCCACAGAATGATGACTCCGCTTCGTTTCGTTAAGCTGCACATCGCCGTCATCGCTTCGAGCATTTTAGCGATTACCGCGCTCCACTTCGCCACGCCACTTGAGTCCGTCGCCCTTCACGAAATCTATCAACGCCTTTACTACAATCCGATCCTCGCCGCCGCAATTCTCTTCGGCTTGCGCGGCGGACTCGCGGCTTCCCTGTTTGCCAGCGCGGTTTACCTGCCGCACATTTGGCTACATTGGCATCATCTGCAAAATATCTACGCGCTTAACCAGTATGCCGAGCTTGTAATCTTTAACATGGTCGGCGTCGTGACCGGCAGTCTTGGCGACCAAATTCACCGCGCCCGCGCACGCGCCGAAAAACTTCTGTTGAACTCCAGCGTGCTTACTCGGAACTGCGACAAACCTTTGAGCAGTTGTTGCGCGTCGACCGCATCAACTCTGTCGGCGAACTATCGGCGGCGGTCGTCCACGAAGTCCGTAATCCTTTGGCGTCAATTAAAGGTGCAGTCGAAATACTTGAGGATGAGATTTCACCAACCAGCCCGCGCCGTGAATTCGCCGAGATCATCAAAGTGGAAGTTGATCGCCTCGATGCGCTCGTTGGCGAGTTCCTGCGCTTCGCCCGCCCATCGAAGCCTGCGGTCGCTCCTACAAGCCTCAACGAGATCGTGCAAGCCGTCTGCACGCTCATCACGCAACGCGCCGAAACGCAACGAGTGTCTGTCGAAACAGAGGTCGTTCCCGACCTAACGCTCGTCCCGGTTGACGCGGAGCAGATCAAGCAATTGCTCTTGAACCTTGCGATCAACGCCATACAAGCGATGCCGCAAGGGGGACGGCTGATTCTTCGCACGCGGCTCGCTACGGAACGCGCAATCGTCGAAGTTGAAGACACCGGCGGCGGAGTTGAACCGGGACTGCAAGCGCGCATCTTCGATCCCTTCTTCACTACGAAAGAGAAAGGCACGGGACTCGGACTCTCTATCGCTTACAAAATTGCGCTCGAACACGGCGGCAGTCTTTCAGTCGTGGACGGTAAGCAAGGTGCGCTTTTCAGTCTCTCACTCCCACTCAAAGTGTAGAGTTCAACTTCCTGTTCGTGATGAACCGAGCTCTGGCTTAAACCAAAGCCCCAGTGCCCTTGATTCCCATTAAGTAGAAAGGACACATCACATGCGTCGTAGAACCTTTGCTGCCTCGCTGCTACTCATCCTCTCGTTGGTGACAGCCGACGCGCACGATTTGTTTCTGAAGTTCGACACCTATTTCTTGCGCCCGGATTCGAGCGTGACGGTGCGACTCTTAAACGGTTCTTTCCGGGGCAGCGAGGGCGCGGTGCGGCGCGACCGGATGCGGGACGTGAGTTTGGTCGCGCCCGGCGGCACAACTCATCCGACGGCGTCAGATTGGCGCGACGAGGGCAACACATCGCTGCTCAACGTGCGAACTGCCGGAGCGGGAACTTACGTCGTCGGCGTCTCCACTCTCCCGCGAGAAATCGAACTGCGCGCCGCAGACTTCAACGAGTATCTCGCGCACGATGGACTGCCCGACACGCTCGTTGAGCGCCGGCGCAACCGGTAACTCAACCGCGATGTGAGGGAACGCTACTCCAAGCACGTTCGCGCCATCTTTCAGGTCGGTGACGCGCGCACGGGCAATTACCGCACGCCGCTCGGCTATCCGGTCGAGATCATCCTGCAGCAGAATCCTTACTCGTTGAGAGTCGGACAAACGATCGAAGTTCTCTGCACGCTCAACGGGCAGCCGCTTGCGAATCAGTATGTATTAGCGGGACGGGAGCGCGCGGGGCGCATGTCGCGTAAAATAAGCGCACGGACGGACGCCAACGGCATCGCCCGTTTCAGATTACACAGCACGAGCAAGTGGTTTATCAAAATGATTCATATGACGCCGCTGACGGATGCGGAAGTGAACTACGAATCGAAGTGGGCGACTTTGACCTTCGAGATCAGGTAGCCTATTTGGAGTCGGCGGATAAAAACGAGCGGCGCAGACGATTTAAGCCTGCGCCGCTCTTTGGTTACTAGATAGCCGGTTTAGCGTTGTGCAGTCCTCATCGCACAGCACGAGCCGTTGCCGGTGCAGCAACTCGCGCCCGCGACACAGCAGCTACCTTCGCCATTGTTCATGTTGCAGGCTTGAGGCGTTGATTGCGCGCCGCCAGCCGCATAAGCGACTCC
>JALZJL010000309.1 GCA_030859785.1 Acidobacteriota bacterium | reverse complement strand
GCGTAGCACAGTGCTTCGTTAAAGCTTCTGTCGACGTCCGCCGGGGCCAACGGCAAATGGCTCATCAGCGCACGCTCCATCTCAGTGCGCGCGCCGCCCACATACTCCCATAACCCGATACAAGCTTCTGGCGTTTGTGTACTCATGACAGTAACGAGAAAACTACCGTGAAAGCTGAAACTGAAACGATGTTCTAAAGAATTAGCGGAGAGCCGTCGCAGTCATGCTTCACATTAGTAACAAAAATGCGTCAACAGTCCATTGCCGCCCCGTGTCAGAGCAGCATGGATGACCGCCGTCGGATGTGAATGCGTCAACCATCAGAGCACACGAGTTACTCTGGCACGTCACTCCGCGTTTCATTTTTTTGGATAAAGAGACGGGCGCGTTCGGCCAGGTCCGCCGGCACGATGACGCGGAAAGGATGTTTGGCGACGAAACTCGGCACGCGCCGCACGTTCGCGCCGAGTGCTTGCAGAG
The DNA here is from genome assembly GCA_030859785.1 of Acidobacteriota bacterium. GTDB lineage: Bacteria > Acidobacteriota > Blastocatellia > Pyrinomonadales > Pyrinomonadaceae > JACDEG01. The sequence goes on along the minus strand of JALZJL010000309.1, from coordinate 5,138 downwards.
CCGCCGCCGCGCGTTCGTCGTCAAGCTCTCTCACCCCGAACGAATCAGCCGCCCGCCGTAGTGCGCCACGCAGTCGATCCAGCGGCAATTCGCGTCCGGCCAGCACCTTGCCGCGTGCTTGAAAATCTCCGAGCGCATGAAGAATCAGTCGTGCGACATCAAACGTCTCCGCCGGTGGTCCCTCGTGTCCGAACAGTGTGGGCTGTTGCATGATTCAGGTTGCGCTTCCGTTAAGTGAGTCGTGGTGGAACTTTCAGGGTGAACCGACGCGGCGCGGGCGACTCGTCGACTCGCCGCTTAAAGAGTTAGTTGGCGGCTGATTGCTCGGTTGCGACTGGGACCCGGCCTGCCTCCTCAATTCTTCCTGCTCGTAAGGGTCGAGTCGAGCGAAGAGGTGAAACCTATCGCGCCCGATCCGCACCGCTCCAAGGTAACGGAAGGTGTCGTTAAGCGTCGCGCCGACTCGCAACAAATCAAGGGACGGCGGCGTTTCGAATAACGTCTCAAGTTCGTCGGCGGCGACCGCTTCGAGTTCCGGCAGATAATCGTTTCTCGTTTCGCGCGCGATGCTGATCGCCATCTGCCGCAACGCGCGGATACGGTCAGAATTTCTCCGGTAGTAATTAGCGCTGATTTCGCGGCGGCTGACGCGGTCATCGACCACCTCCTGTTGCGCCCTCAAATAGCCGAGATAGGCGCGGACGACGGGGCCGAATTCATCTTCGCTCCTGACCGGACGGTTCCGCTGCTGCGCCGCTGCGGACGCCAGAGACCACGCGCTCACGATCATGAATGCCAGCGCACCGATGCGCCGTAGGCTCATGACCTTTCGTCCAAACCCTCTCTGTGACTCGAACGGACGCAGCATTTGTGTGTGTTCAATTTTGACGAAATCAGTTGCAGGCGTTAAAGGGAAAAGTTTACCACAAGCCTCAATGTGCGACTCGATTTCGCCGCCACGCAGAACGAGGCGGGACGCGGTTTAGTTGAGCGGGTTGACACTCTGATCGACTGGCAACGCTCCATTACCAGGGTGATTGCACACGCCACACAGCCAGTGCTACATTCGAGCCGGACAACAGTTTTGAGTTTTCAGTGTTCAGTTTTGAGATGAACACTGAAAACTCAAAACTGAACACTGAAAACTGTTTGCCCTCCTGCTTATGTCCTCAAGCTTGTCTGAAGAATCGACGTTGACGACCGCGCAGTTCGGCGGAATGCGCGTGGCGCTCGCGGTCTCCGGCGGGATCGCCGCATACAAAGCCGCCGAGGTTTTGCGCGGCCTTCAGCGTGCGGGTTGCCGTGTGCGCGTCGCGATGACCAAGCGCGCCACCGAATTCGTCACGCCGCTCACCTTCCGCGCCCTCTCCAGCGAGCATGTCATCGTCGACGATTACGCGCCCGACAACCCGGACCCGATTGCCCACATCACCTTTTCGCAGACCGTCAATCTGCTGCTCGTCGCGCCGGCGACCGCGAACATCATCGCCAAGTTCGCGCACGGCATCGCGGACGACTTCGTCACATCCACCTACCTCGCATGCACCGCGCCGATACTGATCGCGCCGGCGATGAACACGACGATGTGGAACCACCCGGCGACCGTGCGTAACATTCGGCAACTCCGCGCGGACGGCGTGCGTGTGGTCGAACCCGACGCCGGCGAGATGGCGTGCGGCACCATCGGCCCCGGGCGTCTGAGTGACCCTGCGTTGATCGTCGCCGCCGCGCTCGATATTCTGTCGCAGATTGGTGCACACCACGTTGCACCACATCTGAACGACCTCGCGGGCGAGCGCGTCCTGATTACCGCCGGGGCGACGCGCGAAGAGATCGACCCGGTGCGGTTTCTTTCGAACCGCTCGTCCGGTCGGATGGGCTATGCGCTCGCCGAGGCAGCGCGGGCGCGTGGCGCCGAAGTGACGGTCGTCGCGGGCGTGACGACGGTTCAGCCGCCCGCCGACATTCGCTTGATGCGTGCTACGTCGGCGGCGGAGATGCACGCCGCTGTGTCGAGAGAGATTGAGAAGGCGACCGTCTTCATCGCCGCCGCAGCCGTTTCTGATTATCGCCCGGTGACGCGCGTGGCGAACAAGTTGAAGAAGTCACAGTTAAAGTTGATGCTGACGCTTGAACCGACGCCGGACATTCTCGCCGATGTGTCGGACAGACGGCACGACGGCCTGTTGGTGATCGGCTTCGCCGCGGAGACAGAAGATGTGCTCCGCCACGCACGGGAAAAGCTGACACGTAAACGCCTCGATGCCATCGTCGCCAACGACGTGACCGGCGATGGCGCGGGCTTTGACACAGACACGAACGTCATCTCGCTGTTTGCGCGCGACCGCGAGACGCCGATTGAGTTGCCGCTGATGTCGAAGCTCGAAGCCGCGCACCGCGTGCTTGATGAGGTGGCTCGCCTGCGGCGCGCACCCGCCAAACGTGAAATAATCTCCGCTAATCCATGAAAGATACGTTGCACTTACGAGACATGCTGCGCTCCGTCGTCGAAGACGTGGCCGAACACGCGGCCTATCTACGCGAGTTGGGCGTCGAAAGTTTAGAGTACGAAATCAACGCGAACGCGCTTCAACCGGCAGTAGTCGCGAGCCGGGCCACGCCCTTGTCGCCGCCGGACGTAATCGCATCGACCCCTGCTCGCGCGCTGTCGCGCAATGCCAACGCCGAAAGTCGCACGGCAAGCGTTTCAATAACTCACAAGCGCTCCGTTGTTGCGCCCCGCGTCGGGGAAGCCGCGACGGTTGCGACGGATCAAACTGACATGGCAAAACAAACAACACGCAAATCGATTGCTGCGCCCGACACGCCCGCCCCGATGGAGACGCTGTTCGGCATCGTCACGCCGATGGACGAAGCTTCACTGCCGCGACCCGACGAGACGCTCGAAGATATTCGCCGCGACATCGGAGAGTGCATCCGCTGCCCCCTAAGCCAGAGCCGTCATAAGGTCGTCAACAGCGAAGGCCATCCGCACGCGCGTTTGATGTTCGTCGGCGAAGCGCCGGGCGCGGACGAAGACGCGCAGGGTCGTCCCTTTGTCGGACGCGCGGGTCAACTGCTCAACAAGATCATCGAAGCCATCGGCATGAAGCGCGAAGAAATCTTCATCGGCAACGTCAACCGCTGCCGCCCGCCGCAGAACCGCACGCCGACGCCACCCGAAGCATCGACGTGTAAGCCGTTCCTGCTGCGCGAGATTGATGTCGTCAAGCCAGAGGTAATCGTCGTGCTCGGCAATACGGCGATGAAGAATTTGCTCGGCACCAAGGAAGGCATCACCAAGCTGCGCGGGGAATTTCAAGACTATCGTGGCATCAAAGTGATGCCGACTTTTCACCCCGCCTATCTGCTGCGCGACCCGTCGAAAAAACGCGAGACGTGGGACGACATGAAGAAGGTGCGGGACTATCTCAATCACTCAACAGTGGCCGATGATGTATAGGAAGGCAAAAGTGAAAAGGCAAAAGTGAAAACCAGTCATGCCGGTGCTTTCATTCAACTTACGCACCGATAAACTTTTGCTTAGACACTCAAGTGAACGCTGACAAGCGTGTCTCTCATTACCGATCAATATTTAACCCATCACTTGCAAGATTATAGGATTCGAGATGCAGGAGTCGTTATTTTCCGATCCACCGCTCGCCGCGCCCGACGAAACGCTTGATGAGATCAACGCGGAGATGGTGAGTCGGGCGATGAGTCTGCCGCAGTTTAAGGAGCGCGTCTTTATTTTCAGCGAAGGACAGACGGGCGCACGGGTCGCGGTGGTCGGCGAATCTCCGGGCGCGCCCGATATCGACAGCGGACGACCGTTTATGGGACCGGCGGGACAGATGCTCGAACGCATCCTTGCCGCCATCGGACTCCAACGCCCGGCGTGCTATCTGACCAATGTCGTCAAGATGATTTCGAGCGGCGACGAGATCACGCCCGACGTGCTTTCATTCTTCACACCATATCTTCACCGCGAGATGGAGGTCGTCAGGCCGCGCGTCATCATCTCTTTCGGCAACACGCCGACCCGCGCGCTACTCGGCACGAAGCGGCCCATCTCGCAAATGCGCGGCGCGTTCCATGATTACCGCGGGATGAAGTTGATGCCGACATTCAACCCGGCATACCTCTTACGCGACCCGTCGAAGAAGCGCGAGGTGTGGGAGGACATGAAGCAGGTGCGCGCTTACCTGACCGACGCCGCGCCCTGAGAATTTCAGGACGCTCACGCACGACTCTCAAGCATTCACCCACTCCCTCCGCCGGCTATTTCAGTTTATCTTGAATCTTCGATTAGCGCGCCCGACTGAACTTTTTTCCATTTAGTCGGAAACACTTCTCCTTGAAAAAATCCGCGGTTGACAATTCACACCCGGGCGATTACTTTTTCGGGCGACACGCTGATTTACAGACATCAAACTTCCACCAAACTGAATTGTCGAAAACCGCGCGCTGAAGCAAACCGCCAACACCGTCGGAGCCGTGCGGCACGGACTTCTGTGAAGCGTGTTCACGTTAAGCATGTTGTTGCCCGTCCGTCTCCGCGTATCAACCGACAGTACACTTGAAAGGAAAACTTGCATGAGTGTCATCAAGGTCACCCGTCACATCATTTCGTTCTTATCTTTGCTGTTGATTCTTCAAGGCCTCCCGGTCATCGCGCAGACGACATCGCCCGCAACCCCGGCGTCGGTGCCAGCGAGTGCGTCCGCCATTCCGAAAGTCGCGTTCGAGAAATACAAACTACCGAATGGTTTGAATGTCATCATGCACGTTGACCGCAAGCTGCCGGTCGTGCATGTCAACCAGTGGTTTCATGTCGGCTCGAAGAACGAGCGTGTCGGGCGCACCGGCTTCGCGCATCTCTTCGAGCACATGATGTTTCAAGGCTCGAAGAACGCCACCGGCGAATACTTCTCTTACGTCGAGAAGGCGGGCGCGAACCTGTTCACCGGCGGCGTCAACGGCACGACGAGCAACGACCGCACCAACTATTTCGCGACCGTCCCGTCGGCGAACCTCGAATATCTTCTGTGGCTCGAATCCGACCGCCTCGCCACGCTCGCCGACGCGATCACGAAAGAGAAACTCGACAACCAGCGCGACGTGGTGAAGAACGAGCG
>JALZJL010000271.1 GCA_030859785.1 Acidobacteriota bacterium | reverse complement strand
CAAATGGAAAGCGGCGACCACTCTTGCAACAATTGATGCTCGATTCAGCGCGGTTTATTGAGGCTGAACTTTTCCGCCGCTAACTCTTCCTCACGGATAGGTGTCGACTCGGCGGCGCGCAGTTGCTCGCGCTGGCGCGCGTTCTCTAATTCGCGCTCGTCTTCGCCTTCGCTGACGCCCTTCTTAAACTCGCGGATGCTCTTCCCCATTCCCTTGGCGAGTTGCGGGAGGCGCGTGCTGCCGAACAGCAGCAGGAGGATGACGAGGATGATGATTAATTCCTGCATACCTAATCCAGCCATAACTAAAACCCTCTGCCGGCACCGGCCCGGCGTATGTTAAAGACGGACGCTTCAATTAGCCGCGTCGTCCGATTCGTAGTAAAGGTATTTGCGCCACGTCTCGTCGGCACGCCCCAGATAGCGCATGATCTGACGGTTGACGTGGTGTGAAAACCCGCGCGGACGGCGAACCAGATGCATCTTCGCTTCCTCCGGCGTCCGACTTCCCTTGCGATGGTTGCAGCGCTTGCAGCAGGCCACCAGATTATCCCACGTCGACTCGCCGCCGCGCGACCGCGGATGCACATGATCCAGCGTCAACTCCGACGGTGGCAGATGCTTGCCGCAATACTGACACGTTGAATGATCCCGCAGCAGAATGTTCTTACGCGACAGCGAGCGGTTTTTAAACGGGATGTGAATGTATTCCGTCAGACGAATCACCGATGGCGCGTGAATCGACATCTTCGCTGCATGCAGCACGTGCCCGTTATGCTCTTCGACACGCGCGACTCCCTTAAAAATCATCACAATCGCGCGCCGTTCATTGCACACGTTAATCGGTTCGTAAGACGCATTAAGGACTAAAACCCGTCCATTCATACTGTTTCCTGATATTACGCGCGCGCGGTCGGAAGTGTCAAAAGGCCACCGCCTGCGCGTCCAGCGCTCCCGCCTTTCGCAAGCGGCGATGACAGGCACCACGAACAGTCCTCGCAGTCAGCATAACCCAGGATCGTTTCATCTTTGTTAATTCTCCACCACCGGAATGCGGCGACGCGGCGTCGGAGAGTCGTCATCTCTCGCAATCGCCGCGTCGCTTTTTTCTTGACACTGTGCGCGGTCGTCCATCAACTTAATCTCACCTTAAACTTCGGAAGCGGTCGGTGGCTTCGACCAGCGCGGCGATGTTGCCCGGTTCGAGCGCCGAGTGGCCCGCGTCAGGAGTGATGCGCAGGTCGGCTTCCGGCCACGCCCGGTGCAATTGCCACGCGCTGACCAACGGACACACCACGTCGTATCTGCCCTGCACGATCACGGCGGGGATGTGGCGAATTTTGCCGACGTTCTCGATCAGGTAGTTCTCTGTTGCGAAGAAAGCGTTGTTAACAAAGTAGTGGCATTCGATGCGCGCGAACGCGAGCGCGAACTCCGGCTCGCCAAAGTGGTCGATCAGTCCTTGATCCATAAAGAGCTTCGATGTGCTGCCCTCCCAGATGCTCCACGCCCGCGCCGCTTCGAGCCGCACAGCCCTGTCGTTGCTCGTCAGACGACGATGATACGCCGACAGCATATCGCCGCGCTCGCCTTCCGGGATGATCGACACGAACGACTCCCACACGTCGGGGAAGATTTCGCTCGCTCCTTCCTGATAGAACCATCGCACTTCTTTCGGACGGCACAGAAAGATGCCACGCAGCACCAGCGCCCGTACCTGCGCCGCGTGTTTCTGCGCGTAGGCCAGCGCCAGGGTGCTACCCCACGAACCGCCGAAGACGACCCAGTCTTCTATCCCTAAATGCGCGCGCAGCTTTTCGATGTCTTCAACCAGGTGCCAAGTCGTGTTCTCTTCGAGGCTCGCGTGCGGCGTGCTCTTTCCCGACCCGCGCTGGTCGAATAGCACGATGCGGTACGCCTCCGGGTCGAAGAAGCGGCGATAGTCGGGTGTCGTGCCACCGCCCGGGCCTCCATGAAGAAAAACCACCGGCAGCCCGCCAGGATTACCCGACTGTTCGTAGTACATCTGATGCACCGGCGACACGGCGAGCATGCCCTGGTCGTAAGGTTCAATCGGCGGATAAAGGGTTCTCATGGCGACATCATACATCAAACAGTTTTCAGTTTTGAGTTTTCGGTTTTCAGCTCAAAACTGAAAACTGAAAACTGTTTTGCCTTTTTACTTTCATGTTCACCCACCGTCGCTGTCACGCGCGGGCGACGGTGAGCACGAAGACCTGTTCGGCACCCGCCGCGCGCAGCACGGCGGCGCACGCTGAGGCGGTCGCGCCGGTAGTGAACACATCGTCGATCAGCAGGATGCGTTCACCTTTGACGAGACGTGGTTGTATAACTTGGAAAGCGTCGGCGACGCTTTCGCGGCGCGCGTGTGCGTCCATCCCGGCGCGATGCGGTTCGGTGTGCGTCGCGCGGACGAGGCTCGATTCATTGAACGGCAATCCGGCGGCGGACGCGAGCGAGCGCGCCAGCACCGACGCTTGATTGAATCCTCGTTCGCGTTCGCGCTTACGGTGCAACGGGACGGGGAGGACGAGCGTCGCCGCGTCGAGTGGCGGGCGTTGTTGCGCTTCGCGCAGCAGGCTGACCACCCGCGCGCCGAGGTAAGGTTCGCGCTTCAACGCGAGCACCGACGCGCGCAACGCCAGTTCATAAACCCCGACCCCGCGCGCCGCCGTGAACTCCTCGGCATCGCAGCGGCGGCAGCGAACCTCGGCCCGTCTGTCTTCGGTGCCCCCACCCGGCGACGGCGCGCCGCACTTCCAACACAGTGTCTCTGCGCCGGTGAAAACGCGCGTCCGCTGCCAGCACCGAGCGCATGCCGGTGCATCGCGTCGCGCCTCGACGCTTGCCCCCTCGCACACGGCGCACACCTGCGGGTAGACGAGCGCCAGCGCCGCGTCATAGAGCGCGTCCAACTTGGCAGGAAGAATCTTCATCGAGTTGCAAAGTACACCGGTATGAAGGATGAATGAACTATAGATGTCAGATGTTGGACAGCACATCTGCCGAGGTTCCGGACTAACATCCAGCATCTATCATCTGTTCCTCGTAAGCCGCTTGATGCGAGTAAAGAAAAACCACCCGGCTCACGGCTGGCGAGTCGGGTGGTTCGGCGGACGACACACGTTGGTGTGAACGGCCTTCAGTCTTCATTCTCAGTCAACATGCCGCGCTCCTGCAAATCCTGACAGCGGAGGCAATACCGCGCCCACGGCACGGCGTCCAGGCGTTTTTCCAGCACTGGTTCGGCGCAGTTGACGCAGTCGCCGTAGTCCCCGGCTTCGACCCGCTTCAGCGCTTCGTCGATCAGCCCGAGCAAGCGTCGGTCGTTGGCCGACATCGAAATCATCAGCTCTTTCGTGTAGGCGTTAGCGGCCATGTCCGCGGGGTCCTGTGTGGCCTCGGCGTCGCGCTCGCGGCTCGACATCTCAGCTTCCGTGACCTGTCTGAAGAGCGCTTCGCGCCGCTCAAGCAGACGGTCACGGTATGTTTTCAACTTTCGTTTATCCATTGTCGGTGTTTTCTCCTCATCGACCACCCTACTTGCTTTTATGAAGTGTTAAATTTGCGATTCCTGCCTGAAGCTGATTGTAGCCAGTTTCAGCATCTTGTTCCGACCCGCACCCCGGAAGTTAAAAGCCAGCTATCACTTTTGATACGGCAACCCACGCATAATCGTGTACGCCCGGTACAGTTGCTCGACGAGCACCACGCGCGCCATCTCGTGCGTCAGCGTCAGGCGCGAGAGTGACCAGCGAATGTCGGCCCGCGTTTTCACACGCGGCGCGACACCGTAATGTCCGCCGACGACGAAGGCCACTTCCTTGACCGCCCTTCCCTGCCAGCGCTCGACCTCCGTCGCTAATTCCGGCGAACTCCACTGCCGTCCCTCCATATCGAGCAACACCGCCAGGGCATCAGATGCGAGCGACGCCATGATTCGTTTGCCCTCATCTTCGAGACAGATGTGCGCTTCGCCGCCTGCCGCTTCGCGTATCTCCGTCACCTCGCACCGCACGAATCGGCCCAGCCTTTTCATATAGTCTTCGACGAGCGCGCGAAGGTGCTCGTTTCTCGTCCGGCCCACCCAGATCAAACGAAAATGCATCGTCGAGAAGAATTAGGGACACAGCCGAATGAACAAGATGTCAGATGGCGGATGTCAGATATTGGACAAAAGACCTGCGCATCTTGACTAGCATCCAGCATCTGTTCCGACTGGGTTTCACTTTTGCCTTTTACCTTTTTACTTTTGCCTTACCACCTAGTGCCCTTTACTCCTGCCTCCCTCCGTCGTCGATTCTGTCGTAGCGCGCCAGTTTCTCGTAGAGATTCTTGCGGCTGATGCCGAGCAGACGCGCCGTTTCAGATTTATTTCCGCGCGCGACCGCCAACGTTTCGCGGACGTATTCGGCTTCAAGTTCAGCGAGCGTCAGACGCCGTGCCGCCTTCAATCTCACGGCGGCCCTGACTGCCTCCGGCAAATCTGTCGCCCCCAACTCTTCCGCGTCGGACATGATCACCGCGCGCTCGATCAAGTGCGACAGTTCGCGCACATTGCCGGGGAACTCGTAACCGTCAAAGACGGCGAGCGCCCCAGTCGTCAGACGCTTCGTTCGTCGACCGTGTTTAGCGGCGTAGACTTCAAGGAACCTCGCGGCCAACTGATGAACATCCTCACGGCGCTCGCGGAGCGGCGGCACGTGAATCCGCACCACATTCAGTCGGTAGAAAAGGTCTTCGCGGAACGCGCGCCGTCGCACCGCTTCATCAAGATCGACGTTCGTCAGCGCGACTAAACGCGCGTCGACCCGAATCGTGCGCAGGCCGCCGAGGCGCTCGAACTCGCGTTGCTCAATCACCCGCAGCAGTTTCGCTTGCGCATCGGTCGTCAGGTGCGCAATCTCGTCGAGGACGAGCGTTCCCTCGTGCGCCGCTTCGAGGCGTCCGGGCTTTGCCGCGGTCGCTCCGGTGAACGCACCCCGCTCGTAGCCGAACAACTCGGCCTCCAGCAACTCGCGCGGCAATGCGGCGCAGTCGATCTTGACCAACTCGCCAGCCGCGCGGCGCGAGCGGGCGTGAATGAAGAACGCGAGCAAGTCTTTCCCGGCACCCGATTCGCCGGTGACCAGCACGTTCGCATCGGTCACGGCGACACGCTCTGCGAGTCGCACCGCCTCGCGCATCGCCTCGGACTGCGCGACGATGTCGGTCACGATTCGCTTCTCAAAGAGCTATCGCGCGCGGCTGGTTCGTCACCGCGCAAGCCCGGCGGCAACGCGACACGCCCGGCGTCACGCCACAGCCGTTCGAGGTTATAAAAGCGGCGCGACTTTTCTTCAAAGATGTGGAAGACGAAGTCGCCGTAATCAAGCAGCACCCACTCCGCTGCGCCGTAGCCTTCAATGCGCAACGGTCTAACGCCTTGCTTCTTCAGCCGCTCCACCACCTCGTCGGCAATGGCCTTCACCTGACGTGTGTTCGTGCCGCTCACGATTAGAAAATAGTCGGTGAAGTTCGCGACCGCACGCAAATCAAGCACGACCGGATCGAGCGCCTTCTTCTCGCTCGCCCCAGAGAGGGCGGTGCGGACTCGCTCGTCCAGCCCTTCGTCGCGCGTGCCTTCCGCCGCGTCGTGCGTCTCGGGCGCGACCGCCGCCGGAGTCGCCTCCGCTGTTTGATGTGATTTAGTGTTCGCCATCACCTTGTCCGGCGTTAGAGAGTTTTCGTTCATGCGCTTCCTTGTAAAGCTTGTACTTCGTAATGTAACCCGCCACCGAAGGCGCGACCGCTTTCGCCAGCATCCCGCCCCGGCCTTCGGACACCGCGCGGCGAATCGAGGTCGATGAAACATCAATCTGCACGATGTCCGTCAGAAAAATCTTCGTCCCCGTACCTTCGTCAAGCGCGCTCTCGATGGCCCCGCCGCCCGCCCCGCGCACATCGATAATTCTGTTTCGCACATCGCCTGTGACGTGCCCGGTGCTCAGTTCACAGCCGGGACGGGTCACGACGATATGATCGACCAACGTCAACACCCGCTCCCACTCACGCCAGGTCGTGATCTCCTCCCACGAGTCCGCGCCCATCGCAAAGAAAAGCCGCGTCGACGCGCCGAGCGCTGTTTTGAATCGCGACAATGTATCGACCGTATACGGGCGCTGCGGCTCATCAATCTCGGCGGACGAAACGCGCAGACCATCGTGATGCTGCGTCGCCAACACCAGCATCGCATATCGATGCATCGCCGGTGTCATGTCCCTTCCACGCTTATGCGGCGCGACATGCGCGGGGACGAATATCAGTTCGTCAAGTGCGAAGAGAGTCAACAGATTTTCGGCCATCGCAATGTGGCCGACATGCACCGGATCGAACGTCCCACCATATAGCGCGATGCGCTTTATTCGTTCCATCGCTCGCTTTCGGTCTCGTGCATGACGGCGCTGACATCCGCCGTCACCACTGCCGCCGCGCGCTCCGCGTCGTTGATGTCGTCAAGCGCCTTCGCCACCGCGCCGACCAACTCGCGCACGCCACGGTTCGTGGCCGAGGAGATTTCGTAAAAAGCCCTGCCGTCGGCGGCGGCCCGCGCGCGGAGTCGTTCGACACGCTCCGGCTCGTCGAGCGCGTCGATCTTCGTCGCGACGACGATCTGCGGGCGCTCCGCGAGTTGCACGTCGTAGGCAGCCAGTTCCCGGTTAATCACTTCGTAGTCAGTTACTGCGTCCCGCCCCGACTGTGAAGTCACGTCAACAAGATGAAGCAGCAGTTTCGTCCGCTCGACGTGGCGCAGGAAGCGGTCGCCGAGGCCGGCCCCCTGATGTGCGCCCTCAATCAAACCTGGAATGTCCGCGACGACGAACGTGCGGAACTCGCCTAGATCAACCACGCCGAGGTGCGGTTCAAGCGTCGTGAAAGGGTAGTCGGCGATTTTCGGCTTGGCGGCGGAGATAGTCGAGATGAGCGTCGACTTGCCGGCGTTCGGGTAGCCGACGAGTCCGACATCGGCCAGGAGTTTCAATTCAAGTTGTAACTCGCGCTCTTCGCCGGGGCTTCCGTCCTGATGGTAACGCGGCGCGCGGTTGGTCGAGGTCGCGAAGTGCGAGTTGCCGAAGCCACCGCGTCCCCCCTTCGCCGCCGACCAGCGCTGCCCGTCCTCGGCGAGGTCGCAGAGCAGATCGCCCGTCTCGACGTCGTAGACCTGCGTGCCGACGGGGACACGCACAGTGATGTCTTCACCTTCACGTCCGTAGCGATTCGAGCCTTCGCCGTGCCGGCCTCGCTCGGCTTTGTGTTCCGGGTTGTAACGCAGATGAAGCAGGGTGTTGACTGAAGAATCGGCGACCAACCACACGTCGCCGCCGCGCGCGCCGTCGCCGCCCGACGGCCCGCCGCGCGGCACAAACTTTTCGCGGCGAAACGCGGTCACGCCGTTGCCGCCGTGCCCACCGCGGACGAGAATTTTAACGCGATCTATGAACAACTGGCGTTCTCAGAATTTATGATCATTGACTATCGTATTAACTATTTCTGCCGACGCGGTGAAGGCGTCCATGTGCCCAAACCCGTAGTCTGACTTTCGCATCAAAAAATCAAATGACGCCCGACACTCTGCGTATTGACACGCGGCGCGGGCGTCGGACCAGAAGTCAATTGCGGATTCGCCGAACTAAGCGGCGATTGCTTGGGATGGCTCCTCCTGCTGAGGAGCGAGGCCGGCTTGTGCCTCCGCGTAGACGCTGATGAATTTACCTTGACGCCCCTTGTCTTCAAACTTAACGAAGCCTTCGATCAGCGCGAACAACGTATCGTCTTTGCCGCGCCCGACGTTTTTGCCCGGCTTCCACTTGGTGCCGCGTTGGCGCGCCAGAATGTTTCCACCAAGCACGTGCTCGCCGCCATACTTCTTCAAGCCCAAGCGTTGCGAATTTGAGTCGCGTCCGTTGCGCGAAGAACCCACACCTTTTTTATGTGCCATATAGATTTTGGATTTGCAATTCTCGATTGCCGATTCGTGGTTGAAGATCAAGCAGTGAGTTGCTGCCAGCTTCTTCAAATCGCAAATCGCAAATCCAAAATCGCAAAATCCCTTCCTTCCTATCCGATTGAATCAATCTTGACGGTTGTGTAATTCTGCCGGTGGCCCTGTGTCCGCTTGTACTGTTTGCGACGCTTCTTTTTGAAGACGATGATCTTCTCGCCGCGACCGTGATCGACGATGGTCGCCGCGACACGGGCGCCTTCGATTATCGGCGCGCCGATTTTCACTTCGCCATCCGCGCCGCCGCCGACCACTAACGCCTCAAGCTCGACGGCCTCGCCGGCTCGCTTATTGATCGAGGGTAGACGCACCCGCGCGCCCTCTTCGACGCGGAACTGCTTGCCGCCCGACCTGATGATTGCGAAAGCCATTATTTAGTCCTCCTACCGGCAAGGCCGCCCCTGCCATACAAAAGTCGTTCATTATAGAAGCGCCGGATAGCAGCGTCAAACGCCGAGCGGGTGACACTTGACGCGTCCACACCCGTGACTGCCATCTCACTTCGACCCGTTACGCCGCTTAAAATCTTCCATAAACTTGGTGGAGTACGCGCCCGCGCGGAACTCCGGGTCGTCCATAATCTCCAAGTGGAGCGGGATCGTCGTCTTGATGCCTTCGATGACCATCGCTTCGAGTGCCCGGCGCATCCGCGCGATAGCGAGTTCTCGCGTGCGTGCGTGGACGATCAATTTCGCGATCATCGAATCGTAGTAAGGCGGCACAAAGTAGCCGGGGTAGATGGCTGTGTCGACGCGAACTCCGGGGCCGCCGGGCAGGTTACAAGCGGTAATCAAACCAGGCGACGGCGCGAAGGTGTCCGGGTTCTCGGCGTTGACGCGGCACTCGATGGCATGGCCGACGATGATGACGTCCTGCTGTGTGTAACCAAGCGGCTCCCCCTCGGCGATGCGAATCTGGCTGCGCACGATGTCGGCCAACGTGACCATCTCCGTCACCGGATGCTCGACCTGGATGCGCGTATTCATCTCCATAAAGTAGAAGCGCCCATCTTCGTCAAGCAGAAATTCAATTGTGCCCGCGTTCGAGTACCCGACGCGGAGACAGGCTGCGACCGCCGCGGCACCCATCTGTTCCCGCAACTCAGGTGTCAGGGCCGGTGACGGCGCTTCCTCTAAGAGTTTCTGGTGGCGACGCTGCACCGAACAGTCGCGCTCGCCGAGGTGGACGCAGTTGCCGTGTTCATCGGCGAGCACTTGGATTTCAATGTGACGCGGGCGCTCGATGTAGCGCTCAATATAGATGTCGCCGTTTTTGAACGCCGCCACCGCTTCATGCGATGCTGTCTGCATCGCAGGCCCGAGTTCCTCTTCGGTGCGGACGATTCGCATCCCCCGCCCGCCGCCGCCCGCCGCCGCCTTAACGATTACCGGAAAGCCGATCCCGCGGGCGAGCGTTAATGCTTCCTCTTCAGATTGCAGAGGGTCGGGACTACCCGGCAGAATCGGCAGCCCGGCTTCCTGCATCGCGCGGCGGGCCTCGACTTTGTCGCCCATCATCCGAATCACCGACGACCGTGGCCCGATGAATTTAATGTTGCATGCTTCGCAAATTTCGGCGAAGTAGGATGATTCGGCAAGGAAGCCGTATCCCGGATGAATCGCGTCGACGTTGGTGATTTCAGCAGCGGCGATCACCGACGGAATATTCAAATAACTCTGTGCTGAAGGCGCGGCCCCGATACACACCGACTCATCAGCGAAACGCACATGCAGCGAATCGCGGTCCGCCTCGCTATGCACGGCGACGGTGCGAATGCCCATCTCTTTGCAGGTCCAGATGATACGGCAGGCGATCTCGCCCCGGTTGGCAATTAAGATTTTGCTGAACCTACGCATGTGTTATTTCAAAAACCGAAAGCTCCGAAGTCGGTCATCGACACGTGACTTGAATGGCTTCGACCTCAGACTACTTTTTGACTCCGAAAAGCGGCTGGCCGTATTCGACGGGCTGCCCGTCCTCGACGTAAATTTTCTCGACGACGCCGGTAGTCTCAGCCAATATTTCGTTCATCAGTTTCATCGCCTCGATAATGCAGACCACCGTATCCGGTTCGACGGCGCTGCCCGGACGAATGAACGGCTCGGAGGTCGGCGACGGTGAGCGGTAAAATGTCCCAACAATCGGCGAAGTGATGTCGTAAAGTTCTTCCGTTTTGACTTTGACCGAAGATGCTTCCGGTGTGGTCGTTGCGAGCGTTGTCGCCGGATTAACTTCTGCCCCGCCCTGCGACTGCGTCCCGCTCTGTGCTGCCCCAGCCGTGCCGGTCACGACGGGTGATGCCAGCGCTTGATTCGATGGCATTGCCGCGAGACCAGGGCCTGATGGCGCGACGCTCGCTTGTGGCGCGAGATTGCGGCGCAGGTGGACGCGGATCGTTTCATTCTCAAGCTCGAAATCCGTCAGCCCGTGCGAAGTGAATAGCTCGATCAACTCACGCAGCTCTGCCATGTTGAGCGAAGCTTCCGGGTATCGTCGCTGATTCGGCGCGGCAGGCTGATGCCGACCACGACCTCCACCACCGCTGTCGTGCTGTCGACCTCCGCCGCTGCTACTGCGACCGCCGCCACTTCGACCGCTACTCCGACCGCTACCGCCACGCTCGTCCTGCGGCGCGCCAGTTCGTGTTTGATCTGATCCCGGTGGTTGCGATGGTTGATCTTGATCGTTCATGCTCAATTGAACTCCGCACCGGCGAGACGAAAGGAAAGCTCGCCTGCGTCGATGACCGCCGCCACAATGGGGAAAGCCCCAATGCCGCCGTTGCGCCTGCGGTTGATTGGGGCCTGCGGCTGGTTGTGTAGAGGCGCGCGTCACCCGGTCGGCAACAGCGCGACGGGTGCGCCGGAGCGCCACTCCCGTCAACGCTACACTGTATCTTTCTCGTTAGCGGTTGACTCGGTCTTCTCGGAGCGACGACCGCCGCTACCGGCTTTGTCACTATCTTCCGGCTTCGGAATCGATTCTTCGCCGCCACCGCGCGCCGCCGTCGTCTCCTCTTTTTCGTACGTCTTGTCGGCCTTATGACCACCACGACGACCGCCCTCGGCAGCACCCGACTTACTTGCGAACGAGGTCTTCGTCTTACCTGAAGTCGCCGACTTGGCGCCCTTCGCAGTGGAAGATGCGGCCTCACGCTCGCGCGGGTTATCGACTAATTCGATGATCGCGATTTCGGCGTTGTCACCGTCGCGTCGGCCAAGCTTGATGATGCGCGTGTAGCCGCCCGGACGATCTTTGAAGCGTTCGCCGAGTTCGTTGAACAGCCGTTTCAGCGCGAGCACTCCGGCGGTACGCGGGGCGCGAATCCCGCCGCGCTTACCGGTCGACGCCGACTGCAAGCGGTTGCCGGAGTGAAAGAAGGCGGACGCCTGTCGACGCAAATGCACCGCTTCGACCGCCGCGTTGTCGCCGTCGAGGCCGTTGGCGCGTCGCGACAGAGTGATCGCGCGCTCGATGAACGGCCGTAACTCTTTCGCCTTCGGCAGCGTCGTGATGATGCGCTCGTCGCGCGCGTTAACCAATGAGGTCGCCAGATTGCGGAGCATCGACATGCGGTGCTCCGTGGTGCGTCCCAGTTTGCGATGTGCTTTTAAGTGTCGCATAGCTTGATATTGATTAAAGGATGCGAACGGACGAGCGATGACCGGCTCGTCCGTTCGGTGTCTATCGCCCGCCTGTCTTCGCTAATCGGTCTCTTCCTCGTCCTCGTCGTCCTCGAAATCGCTGATGTCGCCGTCGCGTCCGCCGGACCCTGGAATCGGATTACCCTGTTCATCAAACTCCATCCCGAAGTCGAGACCCATTCCGTGCAGGATATCCTTGATCTCGTTGAGGGATTTCTTTCCGAAGTTTTTGGTCGCCAGCATCTCCCGCTCGCTCCGCTGTACGAGGTCGCGGATCGAGCGAATGTTGGCGTTCTTCAGACAGTTGTATGAACGAACAGACAACTCCAATTCGTCCACCGAACGGTCGAGTTGGTCGTTGCGCGGCAACGGCGGACGCTCCATGTTGGAGTACGCGAAGTCGTCTGTGTCTTCCTCAAAGTTGATGAAGATCGCCATATGATCTTTAATCAGCTTCGCGGCGAGGCCGATGGCGTCGTCCGGCTTAACCGACCCATCAGTCCAGACATCAATCGTCAGTTTATCGAACTCAGTGTTCTGACCGAGGCGCGCAGCCTCGACCGTGTAGTTAACCTTCTTGACCGGCGTATGCACCGAATCAATCGGGATATAGCCGAGCGACAAATCCTCGTCGAAGTTGCGCTCCGCGGAGACGTAGCCACGCCCGCGCTTCAGACGCATCTCGATCTTCAACGAACCGCCCTCGCTGACCGTGGCGAGGTAAACGCTCGGGTCCAGCACCTCAACATCCGCATCGGCTTCGATATCGCCGGAGGTGACCTCGCCGGCGGTATCTTTCGTGATCGTCAGAGTCTTCGGCTCATTGCCGTGAAGTTTGAACGGGATTTGCTTCAGGTTCAGAATCACGTCAGTGGCGTCTTCGACGACGCCGCGAATCGAAGAAAACTCGTGCTCGACGCCCTCAATCTTGACCGCTGTGATCGCCGCGCCTTCGATTGAGGAGAGGAGCGCACGGCGCAGAGAATTGCCGATGGTGGTGCCGAAGCCGCGCTCGAAAGGCTGCGCGGAAAAGCGCCCGTAACGGCCGGTCAGCGTCTCGCCATCGACCGCGAGACGGCGCGGCATCTGAAATCCTGTCCAGAGGTTGTGTTGATCCATAGCCATAAGTTCTTTTGCAGGAAGCGAACCGATTAAAAAGCGCATGCGGCTCGCCAGGCGCCGCCGCAACCGTTGCGGGCCGCGACGCCTCGGCAAGAGCCGCGCTCAAGACTACTTGCTGTAAAGCTCGACGATTAGTTGTTCGTTGATCGAGCGGTCGATGTCGGCACGCGTCGGGAGGCTGGCGACGCGGGCGCTCATCTCGCCGCCCTCTCCCGGAGCCACCCACGACGGACGACCGCGTCCAGCCGCGGTTTGCCACGCCCCCTCGATGTGTGGGTTGACGCGGCTTGCTTCACGAATGCTGATCGTGTCGTTCTGTTTCACTTGAAAAGAAGGGATGTCAACCTTACGCCCGTTGACTTCAACGTGACCGTGATTCACTAACTGGCGCGCCTGGCGACGCGACGTGGAAAAGCCCGCGCGGTAGACTGTGTTGTCGAGCCGACGCTCAAGCAGGATGAGCAACGCCTCGCCGGTGATCCCTTTGATCCTCAAAGCGCGCTCGAAGTAATTGCGGAACTGCCCTTCGAGGATGAAGTAGATGCGTTTGACCTTTTGCTTTTCGCGCAATTGCTGGCCGTAGCCGACCAGCGCCTTACCGCGGCGCATCGAATTACCGTGCTGACCGGGCGGCTGTGTGCCGCGTTTTTCAATCGGACATGAGGGCTTGTAGCAACGGTCGCCCTTGAGAAAAAGTTTTGCGCCTTCGCGGCGGCACAGACGGCACACCGCACCTCGATACCTAGCCACTTCGTTCTGCCTCCTGTCTTTTCAGACGGAAAAGTTTACAGACCGCGTCGTCCGCCCGCAGGCGATCATGCGACCCTTCGTCCTTTAGGTTGATGTTTACTTAATCCGATTCGTGTTTGGTGCTGGCCGAAGCGCCTGCCAAGTATGGAGCACACGCTAATCAAAAATCCAAATCACCAAAACTTATACTCGACGCCGCTTCGGCGGTCGGCAACCGTTATGCGGAATCGGCGTCGTGTCGCGGATGATGGTGACACGAATTCCGGCGTTGTTAATCGCGCGGATCGCCGACTCGCGACCACCGCCCGGGCCTTTCACGCGCACTTCACACTGATGCATTCCAGCATCCTTCGCTTTATTGGCCGCTTCGTATGCCGCTTGCTGCGCGGCGAAGGGCGTTCCCTTGCGTGAACCGCGGAACCCTCGCGCGCCCGACGAAGACTGCGCCACCAAATTACCTTCAAGGTCAGTAATCGAGATCATCGTGTTATTGAACGACGCCGCGATATGCACGACCCCGACTGGAATGTTCTTTTTCTCTTTCTTCCGAAAGACCTTCTTTTTTCCGCCAGTTGCTTTAGCCATAGAACCTCAAATGTCAGAAACCGCAAAGGCGAGTTCCCGGTGCCTCTCGGCTAATCCCGGACCAATGCCTTCCACTCGTTACTTACTTCTTGCCGGGTGCTTTCTTCTTCGCCACTGTCGCGCGACGCGGCCCTTTCCGCGTGCGCGCGTTAGTGTGTGTGCGTTGCCCGCGAACCGGTAGGCCCCGGCGGTGGCGCAGGCCACGATACGCGCCAATGTCCATCAAACGCTTGATGTCCATCTGCACGCGCTTGCGCAAATCGCCCTCGATGTCACCCTGCGCTTCAAGAATCGCGCGGATGCGGCCCAGTTGTATTTCGTCCAAATCGCGGACGCGCGTGTCGGGTGGAATCTCGGCCTCGCGCACCACGGAGCTTGCCCGCGAGCGACCGACGCCAAAGATATATGTCAGTCCGATTTCAATTCTTTTATTGACCGGCAGGTCGACGCCAACTACACGAGCCATCTTGTCCTATCTCCAAATCTTGATTAAAAAATTCGCCGTGGCGCGCCCGCCGAAACAGGCTTAGACGGCCTTTCGCACAGGTCTGAACCGTCGACCCGCATCATTAGCCTTGACGCTGTTTATGTTTGGGGTTGGTGCAGATCACACGCACCACGCCTTTACGGTGAATGACCTTGCAGTTGTCGCACATTTTCTTGACCGAAGCCCGTACCTTCATGCTGCACCTATCTCTTTCGCCCTATTAGCATCTTGACTATTATGTTGAGAGTTTAACCTAGCTGGCAAACCGCGGATAGTACCACAGCGTTCGTTTTAACGCCAAGTCATGTTGCGTGCCCTAACACTTCGACGCCGATTTGTTCTTCCCGCAAGATGCTCTCGGAGAGGCGCGTCAACACTATCGGGCCGTCCTCGCCGACCGCGACGGTGTGCTCAACGTGCGCGCTTGGTTTACCATCAACCGTCACCACCGTCCAACCGTCAGGTAAGGTTTTGGTGTGATGACTTCCCATATTAATCATCGGTTCAATAGCGAAGACGTAGCCCGGCTTGATCTTGTCCTTTGTCCCGGGCGCGCCGTAATTCGGAATCTGCGGGTCTTCATGCATCCGTCGTCCAATCCCGTGTCCGACGAACTCGCGCACCACAGAATAGCCCTGCGCCTCGGCGTGCTGCTGCACCGCCCAGCCGATGTCTCCCACACGCCTTCCCGGACGGCACTGCTCGATAGCCCGCTCAAGGCATTCCTCGGCGACGCGAATGAGCCGCCGCCTATCCTCGCTGATTCGCCCGACCGGTATCGTCGTGGCAGTATCGCCAACATAGCCATTGAGAGTAGCGCCGACATCGATGGAAAGGATGTCACCTTCGCGCAGCGCTTTGTTCGAAGGAAAGCCGTGCACCACTTCTTCGTTGATCGATGCGCAGATTGAGAAGGGGAAACCGTGGTAGCCTTTGAATGACGGCACCGCGCCCGCATCGCGAATCATCTTCTCGGCAGCCGTATCGAGTTCGCGAGTCGTGACGCCCGGCTGAACCATGCGGCGCAGATGCTCACGGACGAGGCCGGCCAGACGCCCCGACGCGCGCATCTTCTCCAATTCTTTTTTTGACTTGCCGATAATCATCGTTCTATCGACGCTGTTAGATGTTGACAGTGCGTGGTCGCTTAAAAAACTCTCGTTAGCTGTTACTCGTTCGCCGTGACAATCTTTTCGATGTCCGCGTAAATCGCCTTCGGATCGCACGTGCCGTCAACGCGATGCAGACGCCCGCTCCGATCATAGTAATCGAGCAACGGCTGTGTGTCCCGCTCATAGGTGACAAGTCGCTGCTTCATCGTCTCCGGATTGTCATCCGCCCGCTGCTTAAGCTGCGTATCAGGGTGAAGGTCGCACACATTATCCACCGCGGGCGGTTTGAAGTAGAGATTGTAAATCTCGCCGCAGACAGGACAGTAGCGGCGACCGGTGGCGCGCTTTTCAAGCATCTCGGAGGGCACGCCCACCAAGATCGCAACAAGTTGATGACCTTGTTCCCTGGCCAATCCTTCAAGCATCTCGGCTTGCGCCGTGGTGCGTGGGAAGCCATCGAGAATGTATCCGCCGAGACAGTCCGGCTGACTCGTCCGCTCCTTAACGACGCGCGTCGTCAGTTCGTCCGGGACCAGCCTTCCGGCATTCATGATGACGCGCAACTCTTCGGCCAGCGGCGTCTGCGCTTCTTTCAAAGCACGAAACATATCGCCCGTTGAAATCTGCGGCAACCCTTGCCGCTCTTGCAGCAAACGCGCCTGCGTCCCCTTGCCCGCGCCGGGCGCCCCCATCAGGATGATAACCTTCGACATAGTAATCCCGGTTGTTGATTTCTCGTCGGCAAACCGACAGACAGTTGTCAGAGCGAAGAATCTAAAACCGTTTCAATCAACAATCGACAATCTCTGGTCGGAACTTAACCGTCACGACCGCCGGCCTCGTAAGCGACTGCCCGGCCCGAAGAATCCTTCGTAGTTGCGCATCACGAGTTGCGCCTCAATCTGCGCCACTGTGTCCATCGCCACACCAACCAAAATCAGCAATGATGTGCCGCCGAAGAAGAACTGGTAACCCATGCCCGTCGGTATCCAACCGAGGCCCGGCGTCGTGCTGAAAAATGCGTCAAGCCCCGTCCCGATAAAAGGCAAACGCGCGACCTTGAACCCGCTCAACATGATTTGCGGGATCAACGCCACCAGCGCGAGATAGAGCGCACCCACCGCCGTCAGCCGCGTCAGAATCGTGTTCAAATACTCGGCGGTGTTTTTGCCCGGGCGGATGCCTGGAATGAAACCGCCGTGCTTGCGCAGATTGTCCGCCACTTCGTCGACGTTAAAAATAATCGTGATGTAAAAAAACGTGAAGATCACGATCAACGAGATGAAGACCAATTCATAGTACGGGTCACCGCCGTGAAACGCGTTAAAGAAGCTATGCACTCTAAACCGCCAAGAATCCGGCTGGGTCTGGTCGTACGAAATGAATTGCAGCAGAGTCTGCGGAATCGCCAGCATCGATGAAGCGAAGATGACCGGGATGACGCCGCCCATGTTCACCTTCAGCGGCATGTTGGTCTGCTGCCCGCCGACGACTTGCCGCCCGACATGTCGCTTGGCGTAGCTAATCGGCACCTTGCGCCGTCCCGACTCGACGAACACGATGAAGGCGATTAACGCGATCAGCGCCGCCACGAGTGCGATCACGCCGATGCTAGCAAACGTGTCGCCGCCGCGCACACGCGTGAAGACTTGCTGCACGCCGTTGGGCAGGCCGATGACAATGCCGGCAAAGATCAGCATCGAGATGCCGTTGCCAATGCCGCGTTCGGTAATCTGCTCGCCGAGCCACATCACAAAGATCGTCCCGGTCGTCAGCGTCAACATCACGGTTAGGACGAACCCGAGGCCTTCGGCGCCGACGTTGTTCGACTGGAGCCAGCGCGCGACGATGAACGTCTGGAACGCCGCGAGTGCGACCGTCAGATAGCGCGTGTACTGAGTGATTTTTTGGCGACCGGCCTCGCCCTCCTCCTGAAGCTTTTTCAACTGTGGGAAGACGGTCGTCATCAGTTGCAGGATGATTGATGCCGTGATGTATGGCGTCACGCCAAGCGCAAACACCGAGATGGTGCGAAAGTTGCCACCCGAAAACAGATCGAGGACGCCGAGCAGTGTGCTGCCCAGTTCGCTCCACACGCGCTCCAACTGCGCTTTGTTGATGCCCGGCGCGGTGACGTGCGCGCCGAGGCGGTAGACGGCCAGCATCGCGAGCGTAAACAGAATACGGCGACGCAGGTCAGGCACGGTGAACATGTTACGCACGGCGGCGAAAAACTTATCCATATGATTGCTTCTTTCGCACTAGATATTGAGCCACTGTTCGGATTGAACTTGGCGCTCGTTTGTTACCCGGAGCGCGCTCCACGCAGACAGGATACAGAACCGAGGCTCATCACCGCAATAAAGCCAAAGACACAGGGAGCTAATTTCCCTGCGTCCTTCAAGTGGCCCAACTTTGGTGGCGGGTGTGAACCGAAAAGCTTTATGGTTGCGGTGCGTCTGCCACCGGCGATTTCTCGATCAGCGTCACGGCCCCGCCGGCGCGTTCGATCTTCTCGCGCGCGCTTTTCGTGAAGCGGTGCGCTGCGACACGCAAGGCCTTTGAAACTTCGCCGGTGCCGAGCACCACTACATCACGCCGGCCCTTCGCGATGACGCCGCGCTCATGCATCAACTCAGGCGTGATCTCTTCGTTCGCCTCGAATCTGCTGTCGAGCGAGGTGAGACTTACCTCGATCCACTGCTTTTTGAAAATGTTGGTGAAGCCGCGCTTCGGCAGGCGGCGTTGGAGCGGCATCTGTCCGCCCTCGAAGCCGATCTTCGCGCTGTAGCCCGAACGCGACTTCTGTCCTTTGTTGCCGCGCCCAGCGGTCTTGCCGAGGCCGGAGCCGGGGCCGCGACCGACGCGCTTCTTTTTATGCGTCGAACCTGCTGCCGGACGTAGATTGTTTAAACCGATAGCCATGTTTCACTCCGCTGCGATGTTCAGATTTCCGACTTCAAATATGACAGTCTCTGTGATCGCAAACTTCTGTCACTCGACGATCCGCAACAGGTGCGGCACTTTCGCGACCACGCCGCGCATCGAAGCGTCGTTGGGACGCTCGACGATCTGGTTAAGCTTCGTCAGACCGACGCCGCGTACAATGTCTTTATGCTTTTTCGGAGCGGCGATGAAGCTCCGGTAATACTGAATGCGGATTTTCCCGCCGCCATCGCCGCTGCCTGCCTGCTCTCTGTTATCGTCAGCCATTTGCACACCTCAATCAATAGTCGACGGCAGTCGCACCTGAACCGTTCTATACAACGCGCTCCACCGTCTGCCGCCTGATAACTCTTTGCTTATAATTCTTCAACCTGCTTACCGCGCAGGCGTGCCAACTCCAAGGGGTCTTTCATATTAAGCAGACCGTTGAAGGTCGCCCGCACCACGTTATGCGGGTTGGTCGAGCCAAGCACTTTGGTGCGCACGTCGTGGACGCCCGCCGCCTGCATCACGGCCCGCACCGCGCCTCCCGCAATCACGCCCGTACCTTCCGAAGCCGGTTTCATCATCACGCGCCCCGCGCCGTGCGTCCCGATCAATTGGTGCGGCAGCGTATTGTTGATGAGCGGCACCCGAATCAAATTCTTTTTCGCCGACTCAATCGCCTTCTTGATGGCGAGCGGCACTTCACGCGCCTTGCCGCTCCCGAAACCGACATGCCCCGCCTCGTCACCAATCACGACGAGCGCCGCGAAGCTCAGATTCTTGCCGCCCTTGACGACCTTTGTCACGCGGTTGATCGAAATCACCTGGTCTTTCAGGTCCAGACCCTGTGCCGAAATTCTTTGTTTAGGTTGTCGCATCAATTATTCCTGTAGTGCCACGCCAGCATCCTCGGCCTCAGCGCCGACAGCCTGCTCGCTCTTATTCAGTCCCGATTCGCGCGCCGCATCCGCGAGAGCTTTGACACGTCCATGATAGCGGTATCCGCCGCGGTCGAAGACGACGCTACTGATGCCCTTCGCCGTCGCCCGCTCGGCAATCAATTGGCCGATGCGCCGCGCGGCTTCGATGTTGCCGCCGGTGCCGCCGCGCAAATCCTTCTCCGTTGTCGATGCCGCCGCAATCGTCTGCCCCTGTTCATCGTCGATAAGCTGGGCGTAGATATGATTCAGGCTGCGGTAGATCGCCAGGCGAGGGCGCTCCGCAGTGCCTTGCACCTTGCGTCGAATCCGCTTATGGACGCCCCTACGAACCGCTGCTCTATCTCTCTGTGCCATCTCGTTGCTCCATGTTAAGTAAGCCGTCAGCGATTAGCAGACAGCGGTCAGCCAATCATGCGCCGCGCCAGTCATTTAGTTGCGCGCCTGATTAGAGCGAGAGCAAACGCGCCTTTGTTTAAGCTGATTGCTGATTGATGAACGCTTTCCAAAACTATTTGCCCGTCTTGCCCGGTCTTAGTTTGATCGCCACGTTGGCGTAGCGCACGCCCTTACCTTTGTACGGGTCGGGCTTGCGCAGCCGATACATCTCGGCGGCGACCTGTCCAAGTCGCTGCTTGTCGATGCCGGTTAATGTCAACGTTAATTGGTACTGCTGAATCGAAGACTTCGCCGGGACGCGCTCGCTCTTGACATCGATGCCGGCGGGCAGCGGAAACTCAATCGGGTGCGAGTAGCCGAGCGAGAAGACGACCTTCTTGCCCTGCACGTCGACCTTATAACCGACACCGACGACATCCAACTGCTTCGTGAAGCCTTCGGTGACGCCGACAATCGCGTTGTTCGCCAGGGCGCGCGCCAATCCATGCAAAGCCGCGAGATCATCCGAAGCACGCTCGGCCTGTAACTGGTCGCCGTCCAGCTTGAAAACAATTCCTTCCGGAATGGGCGTCTTCAAAATCCCCTTCGGGCCTTTGACTTCTAACTCACGCTCTCCCACAGTGACCGTTACGCCCTTCGGCACGGCAATGACTTTCTTTCCAATACGAGACATGTCAAAACCTCGGTTGATGCATTCGTTCGATTATTCGTTGAGCCAATTGGGTCATTGAATACACGAATCAATAAATTGCCGCCAGCACCTCGCCACCGACATTTTCGCGGCGCGCGCGCTTACCGCTCATCAGGCCGCGCGAGGTCGAGATGATGTTGACGCCGTAGCCGCCGAGCACCCTCGGTATTTCGCCCGAACCCATGTAGACGCGCCGGCCCGGTCGCGACACACGCGACAGATGCGAGATCGAAGATGTGCCCCGCGCATCGTAGCGCAGAAAGATGCGGATCGTGCGCTTCACGCCCTCGCCCTTAACGACGAAGTTGTTGATGTAGCCCTCTTCCTTCAGGATGCGGGCAACCTCCAGCTTTAATTTCGACGCCGGGATATCGACGCGCGAGTGCTTCGCAGTAATCGCGTTGCGCATCCGCGTCAGCATATCGGCAATAGGATCAGTCATGCGTTACTCCGTAACGCGATTTTTGATTGCCGATTTTTGATTGGAAAGCCATCACAGCAGGTTTTTCAAATCGCAAATCGCAAATCTAAAATCGCAAATTCCTCTACCAACTAGATTTCGTGACGCCGGGAATCTGCCCCTGGAGCGCCAGTTCGCGGAAACAGATGCGGCACAGCTTGAACTTGCGCAGGTAGCCACGTGGCCGCCCGCAACGTTGACAGCGCGAGTAGGCGCGCGATGAAAACTTAGGTTTCCGATTCGCTTTCGCGATTAACGATTTCTTTGCCATAAATCCTTCTCGTCCGAGGGCCTCAGACTTCACAGACCGCCAAGATGCTTACTGCCGGAACGGCATTCCAAGCGCCTTAAGGAGCGCCCGCGCCTGTTCGTCGTTGGGCGCGGTCGTCACAATCGAGATATTCATACCGCGTGCTTTGTCTACTTTGTTGAAATCAATCTCAGGGAAAATCAGTTGGTCGCGGATGCCGAGCGTGTAGTTGCCGCGCCCGTCGAAAGCCTTCGGTGAGACGCCGCGGAAATCCCTGACGCGCGGCAACGCGACCGACACCAGACGGTCAAAGAATTCGTACATCCGGTCGCCCCTCAGTGTCACCATCGTCCCGATGGGCATGCCTTGACGCAATTTGAATGAAGCGATGGACTTCTTGGCGCGCGTCGTGACCGGCTTCTGCCCGACAATCGACGCCAGCTCTTCCGCCGCCGTGTCGATGATCTTCGCGTTCGCGATGGCCTCGCCCATCCCCATGTTGATGACGACCTTCTCCAGACGCGGCGTCGCCATCGGATTGGTGATGTCAAACTCTTTTGCAATCGCCGGGGCGACCTCTTTTTGGTAACGCTCTTTTAATCTTGCTGCCATTCTCGTCCACACCTCACATGCAAATTCCCGGGTCTCGCCGCTGACATTCACGAATATCGACGAACGCTCGCGAACAGCGTTACCGGGCATGCGGCATTAATTTTTTAGTTAAGCCTTATCGAGCGCATGACCGCTCTTCGTCGCGACGCGAGTCTTCGAACCGTCGTCGGCGATTTGATATTTGACGCGCGTCGGATTGCCCGTCTGCGGGTCAATCAACTGCACGTTCGAGATACTGATAAACGCTTCTCGGTCGATAATGCCGCCGCCCCGATTGTTCTGCGGGTTGGCGCGCTGGTGCTTCTTTTGAATCGCCACACCCTCGACCTTGATGCGGCCTTTGACCGGTAGCACTTCGAGCACGCGACCACGTTTGCCGTTATCGCGCCCGGTGATGACAACAACCTGGTCGCCCTTCCTGATTCGGACACGCTTCGTTCCTTTGGCTGTGACTGCTGACATCTCTATATTACCTCCGGCGCGAGTGACACGATCTTCATAAAGCTGCGGTCGCGCAGTTCGCGCGCGACCGGGCCGAAAACGCGCGTGCCGATGGGCGTCCCGTCATCCTTAATCAATACCGCGGCGTTCTGGTCGAAGCGGATGTACGTGCCGTCTTTGCGGCGCACCTCTTTACGCGTGCGCACGATCACAGCGTTGTGGACCGTGCCCTTCTTCACCGTGCCGTCGGGCGAAGCCTCTTTAACGGTGACCTTGATTTTGTCGCCGAGGCTCGCCGTGCGCCCTGTCGAGCCGCCGATGCCCATAATCATTTCCACGCGACGCGCCCCTGAATTGTCCGCCACATCCAGCGACGACTGCATTTGAATAGCCATGACTCACTCCGTTCGCAGTTTTCAGAAATGAGCTTCAATGTCTTTGCTGAAAACTGAAAACTGAAAACTGTCTACTTTTCCGCCTTCTGTACGATCTCGACTACGCGCCAACGCTTTCTCGCCGAAAGTGGCCGCGTCTCGACGATTCGCACCTTGTCACCGATACTCGCGCCCTGTTCGTTGTGCGCCATAAACTTCGATGTCCGGCGGACGTAACGACGATACTTTGGGTGCTTAATCAAGCGATCCACGCGCACCACGACTGTCTTCTCCATCTTGTCGGACGCGACGATGCCGACCTTCTCAGCGCGACGCCCACGCTTGCCAGCTTCCGTACCCGAAGCATTACCGGGCTGCGAGTCGACGTTCGGCGCGACCTTGTGCGCAAGCATCTCGCCGGAGGTCGTTTCTTCGGCTGCTATCTCGTCCGTCGTCTCTACGGCGACCGACGGCTGAGCACTCGCCATCTCTTCTGATTCTTCTCTGTTTTCTTCTGCCATTTTAATTTCTCGTCAATCGTCGAGTCACCGAGTCTTATCGCGAGACGCAATCGTTCGCGCGTTTGGGCAACTTCGGAGTTTCTTTAGCGTGTGGTCTCCGCAACGGCGGTGCGATGTCGCATCAGGGTTTGTACGCGGGCAAGGGTTTTCTTTTCTTCGCGCACACGCTTCACGGCGTCCATTTCACCAAGCGCCAATTTGAATTTGAGGCGGAACAGAGACTCCTTCAAACGCACGGCTTCCTCGCGCAAATCGCTGTCCGACATGTCAACCAGCTTGTTCAGTTCCTCACGTCTCTTCATGACTACACCGCCCCCCCTTCCTGATCTGCACGTGTCACAAACTTGGTCTTGATCGGAAGCTTCTGCGCCGCCAGACGCATCGCCTCGCGCGCCACATCTTCCGCGACCCCTTCAATCTCGTAGAGAATGCGCCCCGGCTTGACGACCGCGACCCAGTACTCCGGCGCGCCTTTACCTTTACCCATGCGCGTCTCGGCCGGCTTCTTCGTCACCGGCTTATCCGGGAACATGCGAATCCAAATCTTGCCACCGCGCTTGATGTGGCGTGTCATCGCGATGCGGGCCGCTTCGATCTGGCGGTCGGTGATCCAGGCCGGCTCAAGGCACTTCAACCCGTACTCACCGAAGCTGATCTCAGCGCCGCGTGTCGCCTGCCCGGTCATGCGCCCACGCATCTGCTTCCGGTGCTTTACTTTCTTCGGCATCAACATAGTGTTTCGCTCCGCTCAACAAGATGTCAGAAACCAGATGTCAGATGTTGGTTTCCTAAACTTACTAACATCTAACATCCAACATCCTTTCTACTATCTTCCGCGCGGGCGACGGTCGCCGCGGTCGCGCTTATCACCGCCATCGCCGCCTTCACGCTCGCGGCGCGTGCGCGGGCGACGTTCGCCGCGTTCGCCGCGCGGTTCGTTGATTGGGTCGGTCGCTGTGCCGCGCGCCATCGCCGCCTTTGGGTCGAGGATGTCACCGCGGTAAATCCAGACTTTGACACCGATCACACCGAACGTCGTATGCGCCTCGGCCAGTCCGTAATCAATATCGGCGCGCAACGTGTGCAGCGGCAGACGCCCCTGCAAATACCACTCGCTGCGGGCGATTTCGGCCCCGTTCAGACGCCCGCCGACTTTGACCTTGATACCCTGACCGCCGAATCTAAGCGTCTCTTCGACGGTTTTCCGCATCGCCCGCCGAAAGGCAATACGCTTCTCAAGTTGCGCCGCAATCTTCTCGGCCTGCAACTGCGCGTTTAATTCCGGCTTATGAACTTCCTGGATTGAGACGAGCACTTCGCGACCCGTGCGCGACGCGATGTCAGCTTTTAACTTATCGATCTCCGCGCCCTTGCGCCCGATGATGATTCCGGGGCGCGACGTGTAGATAATGATCTTCAGGCGATTGGCTGCCCGCTCGACATCGACGTGCGAGACGCCCGCTCCGGCGAACCGGTGCTTCAGGTCGCGCTTTAACTTCAGGTCTTCGATCAGGAAGTCGCCGTATTGCTTTTTGGCGAACCAGTGCGAATGCCAGTCCTTGTTATAGCCGAGGCGGAAGCCGTAAGGGTGAACTTTCTGACCCACAATATTCTCCGTTCAACTGTTATTGAGCAGTTTGTTATTCCGACGGGGCCGCTTCGTCATTTCTATGAGCCCGCTCGGCCTGGCCTGCGCCGCTGTTTGATTTCGGCGCGACGACGGGTCTGACACCGGAACTGACGATGCGGCGGGCTTTCGACTTGTCGCCCCTGACGAGTGCCTTGTCTTCGCTCGACACCAACACGGTCACGTGACAGAAGTGGCGGCGTTCGCGATATGCGCGTCCCTGCGGCGCGGGGCGCACGCGGCGGCGATTCTTGGTCGGCCCTTGATCCACGAAGCAGGCTTTGACCCACAGGTCGTCGGGGTCGACAGCGATGTTGGCTCGCTCCGCCGTCTCGGTCGCGTTGGCGATTGCCGAACGGACGCAGGCCTCGATCCCGTCAGCGGCGCGCTTGTTTGTGTATTGCAACACGGCCAATGCTTCGTTGACATTCTTGCCGCGAATCATGTCGATCACGAGTCGCGCCTTTTGCGCCGACCCACGTAAGTATTTCGCACTCGCTCTGGCTTCCATCTCTAACCTCAGTAATGAGTAATCGGTGTTCTAAGTGTTGAGTGACGCTTGTCGCCCAGACACTTGAAGCACCCGTCGCGTCTATCTTCCTACCTTCGACGCCTTCTCAGTCTTCGTGCCGGCGTGGCCTTTGAAGGTGCGCGTCGGCGCAAACTCGCCGAGCTTGTGCCCGACCATATTCTCGCTGACGTAGACGGGCAGATGACGCTTGCCGTTATGAACGCCGAATGTCAATCCGACCATATCGGGCGTAATCGTTGAGCGGCGCGACCAGGTTTTGATTGCCGGCGGGCGATTGGCCCCCTGCCGAATACGGTCAACCGCCTTCTGCACATGATCGTCAACAAACGCGCCTTTTTTTAATGAACGTGCCATATCTCTCCTGATTTTCGATTGCGCAGGACTGATCTTTCATTCCACTTCAAATCGCAAATCACAAATCGCAAATCGCAAATTACTTCACCCTTCGGTCGCGCACGATCATCTTCGTGGTGCGCTTGTTGCGACGGGTCTTGTAGCCGCGTGTCGGCTGCCCCCACGGTGTGACCGGGTGACGCCCGCCGGATGTCTTACCTTCACCGCCGCCGTGCGGGTGATCGACCGGATTCATGGCGACGCCGCGGACGTGCGGGCGAATACCCTTCCAACGCGAGCGCCCAGCCTTACCGAGACTTTCATTCTCGTGCTCGACGTTGCCGACCTGTCCGACCGTCGCCATGCACACGACCGGCACGCGGCGGATTTCGCCCGAAGGCATGCGAAGTTGCGCATAGTCGCCTTCCTTCGCCACCAGTTGCGCGAACGCGCCGGCGGAGCGAGCCATCTGGCCGCCCTTGCCTGGACGCAGTTCGATGTTGTGAATCTGCGTACCGAGAGGGATGTTGCGAATCGGCAGAGCATTGCCCGGCAGGATGTCCGCTTCGGGACCGCTCATGATCGTCTTGCCGACATCGAGACCGGCGGGAGCGATGATGTAACGCTTCTCGCCGTCCAGATAAGTGACGAGCGCGATGTGCGCCGAGCGATTCGGGTCATACTCAATTTGCGAGATGCGTCCCGGCACGCCCGCCTTGTCGCGCTTAAAGTCGATGATGCGATAGAACCGCTTGTGGCCGCCGCCGCGCCGCCGCACCGTGATGTGCCCGTCGTTGTTGCGTCCCGAAATGCGCTTCTTCGGTTCGAGCAGAGATCGTTCCGGCTCGGCCCCTTTGGTCAACTCGTCGCGCGTCAGATATGTCTGGTAACGACGCGCCGGCGATGTCGGTGTCAGCTTCTTGATGCCCATAACTTTCTCAGTTTTCAGTTTTGAGTTTTCAGTGTTCAGTAATCAGCGCCAAGCTGGAAACTAAAAACCGAAAACTGAAAACTAGATACTTTCCCCGTACTCGAACGGCTCCTGACCGTCTTCGAGCGTCACATAGGCTTTCTTCCAGGAAGGCTTGCGGCCCTCGAAGCGCCCGCGCCGGGCCTTCTTGCCCATGTAATTGATAGTGCGTACTGCGTCGACTTTGACCTGAAAAATTCTTTCGACGGCGGACTTGATCTCCGGCTTAGTGGCGTGGCGGTCGACACGAAATGTTAGCAACTGCCGCCCGTCCCGCGACTCTTCCTTCGCGACCAGAGCCTTTTCCGTAATCACCGGCGACTTGATGATGTCCCACACAGTTCTCATCTTCTTTACGCCGCCTCCTCTTCGCCATGCTGGTCGACCGTTGCGCCGTCATCTTTCGTCTGAGGATCAAGGATGCGCCCCAGCTCTTCAGCCGCTGCGCGCGACAGCACCAGTTTTTCGTGATACAGCAAATCGTAGATATTCACCCCGCGACTTGTCACTACCTTCGTCCGCTTAACATTGCGCGACGCGAGGAACAGATTTTGGTTATCCAGCGAATCGACGACCAGCGTCTTACCTTCAAAGCCGAGCGCGCCGAGTGCGCCGATAAACTGTTTCGTCTTCGGTTGATCGAGTGTGAAGCCATCGAGCACGACCAATCCGCCTTCGCGCAGGCGCTCGGAGAGCGCGGAGCGCAACGCGCCACGCCGCATCTTCTTCGGTAGATTCTGCGACCAATCGCGCGATTGCGGGCCGTGCGCGTTGCCGCCGCCCTTCCACAGCGGCGAGCGGATCGACGCGATGCGCGCGCGCCCCGTGCCTTTCTGCTTCCACAGCTTGCGGCCTGAGCCGGAGACATCGCCGCGCGTCTTCGTGCCGACCGTACCCTGCCGCGCGTTCGCCATGAACGCCCGCACCGCAGCGTGTATCAACGGCTCGTTCAACTCCGCGCCGAACACGGCGTCAGACAGTTCGAGGTCGCCGACTTCTTCATTCTTCAGATTGCGCACCTTAACGGTAGGCATTGCATTCACTCCATTCGCAGTGGACAGTGGCCGGTTGTCAGTCAGGAAGCAAGCTGTTTTCACTGCCCACTGTCCACTGTCCACTACTTCCTCTGTCTCGCCGCCTTCTTCACAATAACGACGGTGCCGTTTGCGCCCGGCACCGCGCCGCGCACCATCAGCAGATTATTTTCAACATCGACACGGGCCACGGTTAATCTTTTGATTGACACACGCACGTCACCCATATGCCCGGACGAGCGCGTGCCCTTGATAACGCGCGACGGATACGCCGAAGCGCCGATGGAACCCGGCGCGCGGACATTCATAGAGCCGTGTGACTCAGGCCCGCGTTTGAAGTTGTGGCGCTTGATCGTGCCGGCGAAGCCGCGCCCTTTGCTGCGTCCGACCACGTCGATGGTGTCACCGTCCGCGAACTGGTCAACCAAAACTTTGTCGCCCACGTTCAATTCACCATCAGGGGCATCGAGACGGAACTCTTTCAGCACCCGGGTCGGAGGCAAACCGCCGCCGGTCTTTTCGAAGTGACCGCGCATCGGCTTATTGACGTTCTTCAACTTCACGGGGCGCTCTTCGACTAATCCGACCTGCACCGCGTCGTAACCGTCCGGCCCGGTCGCCAACTTTTTCTGCACCACGACGCACGGCCCAGCCTTGATCACCGTGACTGGAGTAACCGTCCCGTCCGGCGCGAACAACTGCGTCATGCCGATTTTCTTACCGATGATTCCGTTAATCATAAAATTTTCGATTTGCGATTGCCGATTTGCGATAGGAAGATGGTCAGGGAAGTTGTTCGCCCAAACCCAATCGAACATTGCAAAGCTAGAATCGCAAACCCCTCATCTATCCCTGCCGAACGCTTTAATCTCGACATCGACACCCGCCGGAAGGTCAAGCTTCATCAACGCATCAACCGTCTGCGGCGTCGGGTCGAGGATGTCCATCAGGCGCTTGTGGGTTCTGATCTCGAACTGCTCGCGCGACTTTTTGTCGACGTGCGGCGAGCGTAAAACCGTCCACTTGTTTTTCGAGGTCGGGAGCGGGATCGGCCCGGCCACCCGTGCGCCGGTGCGCTTCGCCGTCTCGACGATTTCCGATGTGGACTGATCGAGTACTCGATGATCGTATGCCTTAAGCCTGATTCTGATTTTTTCGTTCATCATTAATAAATTCTCAGTTGTTGGTTTTCAGTTAGCAGCCGCCAGCGTGAGCCGAAGAACTGAAAACTGCTCGCTGATGACTATTCGACGATTTCGGAGATGGTACCGGCGCCCACCGTCCGCCCGCCTTCCCGAATCGCAAACCGTAACCCCTTCTCCATCGCTATCGGTGTGATCAACTCCACCTCCATCGCCACATTATCCCCGGGCATCACCATCTCCACTCCCTCCGGTAACGCCGCCACCCCCGTCACGTCCGTCGTCCGAAAGTAAAACTGTGGCCGATATCCCGTGAAAA
>JALZJL010000268.1 GCA_030859785.1 Acidobacteriota bacterium | reverse complement strand
TCTTCGGGTTATGCTTCGCCAGGACTTTGGTGATGGCGGCGGTCAAAGTGGTCTTGCCGTGATCGACGTGGCCGATGGTGCCGATGTTGACGTGCGGCTTCGACCGATCAAACTTTTCCTTGCTCATCTGTTTCTCTACGCTCCTTGAATTTAAGGGATGAATGATGAGGGATGAGGGATAAATAAAACGGGATGAGTACTTTCTTATTCATCCCTCATCCCTCCGCCCTCATCCCTTACTTAGCCACTCCCTGAACCTTCGCGATTACTTCATCGGCGATGTTCTTCGGCGCTTGTTCATAGCGCTCAAAATGCATCGTCGAAGTCGCGCGCCCCTGCGTCGCGGAACGCAGGTCGGTCGTGTAGCCGAACATTTCCGCGAGCGGCACAAAAGCCGTCACTACTTCGGCTCCGCCCGTGCGCTGCTCCATCTTGTCGATGCGACCGCGACGGCGATTCAGGTCGCCGGTCACCGCGCCGACGAAATCTTTCGGCGTCACTACCTCAATCCGCATGATCGGTTCAAGCAGCACGGGCTTGGCTTTTCTCACCGCGTCCTGGAAGGCAAGCGAGCCGGCGATATGGAACGAGCGCTCGTCAGAATCGACCTCGTGATACGAACCGAAGACGAGACGCACGCGGATGTCCACCAATTCATAGCCAGCCAGGAAACCGCGCTCCATCGCTTCATGAATGCCCTGTTCAGCAGGACGGATGAATTCGCGCGGAATAACGCCGCCGGTAATCTTATTCTCAAAGACAAAACCTTCGCCGGGTGCCGGCTCGATCTCGATTTCCACGTGACCGAATTGACCGCGACCACCGGTCTGACGCTTATAAACTTCCTTGCCTGGGGCAGGAGCCGTAATCGTCTCGCGGTACGCGACCTGCGGCTTGCCGACATTGGCCTCGACGCCATACTCGCGCTTCATGCGGTCGACGATAATCTCAAGGTGCAACTCGCCCATCCCGGCGATGATCGTCTGGCCGGTCTCGTGATCGGTCGAGACGTTGAAGGACGGGTCTTCCTGCGCCAGACGGCTGAGGGCCATGCCTAGTTTGTCCTGATCGGCGCGCGTCTTCGGTTCAACCGCAACGCGAATCACCGGCGCCGGGAAATCCATCGCTTCAAGAATGATCGGTTTGTTTTCATCGCAGACGGTATCGCCGGTCGTCACATTCTTCATACCGCCGATAGCGACGATTTCGCCTGCGCTTGCTTCTTCAATATCCTCGCGCTTGTTGGCGTGCATCAGCATCAACCGGCCCACACGCTCTTTGTTATCTTTGACCGGGTTATAAGCGTATGAACCGGCCTTGATCGTCCCCGAATAGATGCGGACGAACGACAACTGGCCGAGGTGCTTGTCGGACATGATCTTGAAGACAAGGCCACTGAACGGCACGCTCGCATCGGCCGGGCGGCCCTCTTCTTCGCCTGATTTCGGGTTGATGCCGATGACCGGCGGGATATCGAGCGGCGACGGCAGAAAGTCCACGACCGCGTCGAGCAGTGTCTGCACGCCCTTGTTTTTAAAAGCCGAGCCGGTCACGACGGGAACGAGTTTTAATTCAAGCGTGCCTTTGCGCAATCCGGCGCGAAGCTCTGCTTCGGAAATCTCTGCGCCTTCAAGATACTTGACCGTCAAATCATCGTCGACGCTAGCGACCGCTTCGATCATCTTCTCGCGCGCGGCCTCGGCTTCGGCCTGAAGGTCGGCGGGGATGTCGGTTACGGCGTACTCTGCGCCTTTGGTCTCGTCGTTCCAAATCAACGCCTTCATTTGAATCAAGTCAACGACACCCTTGAACTGATCTTCGGCACCGATGGGAATCTGGATCGCGATTGGGTTCGCGCCGAGGCGCGTGATGATTGATTCGAAGGAACGTTCGAATGACGCACCCGCGCGGTCGAGCTTGTTAATAAAGCAGATACGCGGCACGCCGTACTTATCAGCCTGGCGCCAGACCGTCTCCGACTGTGGCTCGACGCCCGCGACGCCGTCGAACACGGCGACCGCGCCGTCCAGCACGCGCAGAGAGCGTTCGACCTCCATCGTGAAATCGACGTGGCCCGGCGTGTCAATAATGTTGATGCGATGCTCGACGTTGTTGCGCTTCCAGTAACAGGTCGTGGCGGCGGACGTGATGGTGATGCCGCGCTCCTGCTCCTGCTCCATCCAGTCCATCGTCGCCGTGCCTTCATGCACTTCGCCGATCTTATGCGAGACGCCGGTGTAGAAAAGGACACGCTCGGTCGTCGTCGTTTTGCCGGCATCGATGTGGGCCATGATGCCGATATTGCGGGTTTTGCTGAGGTCTTGCTTTGCCATGATCTTAAGCTATCGGCTTTCAGCTATCAGCTATCAGCAAATCCAATCCGTCTGGCTAATTGCTGAAAGCTGAATGCTAAATGCTTCTTCACCACTTGTAATGAGCGAACGCTTTGTTCGCTTCGGCCATGCGGTGCGTGTCTTCCTTTTTCTTCACCGAGTTGCCCCGGTTGTTCGCGGCGTCGAGAAGTTCTCCGGCGAGCCGGTCGGTCATCGTCTTTTCGCCACGGCTGCGGGCTGCGCCCATGACCCAACGAATCGCGAGTGACCCGCGCCGTTCCTGCGGCACTTCGAGCGGCACTTGGTAGGTCGACCCGCCGACGCGCCGCGACTTCACTTCCACCGTCGGCCTCACGTTGTCGATGGCGCGCTTGAAAATCTTGAGCGGGTCCTCGCCCAGTTTCTCGCCGACCTGCAACATCGCGTTGTAGAAAATCCCTTCGGCCACCGACTTTTTACCGTCCAACATTACGCCGTTGATGAACTTGGTCACCAGCGGGCTGTTGTAAACCGGGTCGGGCATCACATCGCGTCTGTCAACAACTCTTCGTCTTGGCATGATTTAGTTTTCAGTAATCAAGTTCCTGGGTTTCAGTGGCCCAAGTTATTGGTGATCGTTATTTTGTTGACCACCGATAGCTGACCACTTATAAGGTAGCCTTACTTCTTTTTAGCACCCTTGGCACCGGCGGGTGCGGCGCCGCCTGCCTTCGGACGCTTGGCACCGTATTTCGAGCGCCCCTGCTTACGGTCGGCGACGCCGACCGCATCGAGTGTGCCGCGAATCACGTGGTAGCGGACGCCCGGTAAATCTTTGACGCGCCCGCCGCGGATCAGCACAATCGAGTGCTCCTGTAAGTTATGGCCGACGCCCGGAATGTACGTCGTCACCTCGATGCCGTTCGTCAATCGCACGCGCGCGACCTTGCGGAGTGCTGAGTTGGGCTTCTTCGGGGTTTGCGTATAGACGCGCGTGCAGACGCCACGGCGTTGCGGCGAGTTTTGGAGCGCCGGGCTGCCTGTTTTATATTTCACCGCCTCGCGACCTTTGCGAACGAGTTGATTGATGGTCGGCACTTCTGTTCTGGCCCTTCTTGGCTTTAACTGGCGCACGCGGAACAAATGTCTCGGCTGATTCAGCCTGTCCGTGCGCAAAAGGCTCCCGTGTCCTGCCTCTTGCCGGAACTTGTCCGGCAGTCAGCGCAAGAAGCACGGTCCCCTACTTGAGTGGTATTTAATCTGGGGATGTTCCAACTTCGCCGTTTCTCACGACGGGTGCGGATGATGGCTTCCCTTAAGCCAAAACTTTTCTGTGGCGTCGCATGTTCGTAAATGAGAGGCGAGCAAGTAACACTTTCGTTGACTTTGTTCGCGTGCCCAAACGCTTGACCGCGAGACTTCAGTTTTGACTCGCGGGACGCGGGCATTTACGCCACAATAATTGTCAAACGACCGGCCCACCACGGGCACAATCGGGCAACACCTCCACACCGGCAGAACCTACTGGACGTTGCTCTTGTAAACAGGACTGTAAGTCCAAACGAGAGACTATACGGATGAGGCCAATATCTGTCAAGCAGCGGTCAAGGCCGATTCATTCTTCGTGACGTTAGAGCGAAACTATAGTTAGTCGTTTGGTCGGAGACGCGACAAGCTGAGACTTGCCTCTGCTCGACTGATGCTGTTTGGAATGTCACGCCGTTGGTTGAAACAAGGCGCCTCTTGGGGTACAAAGCTTGGACGAGCTAAAGACATTGATCGGCGTCACACGAAATCTCCAGCAAGGCTGCCGGGTCCGAATGTGAAACTATTGACCACGCGGGGTGTTGAAAGCGCCGAGCAGAAGATAGAGGAGCATATTGATGGCACAACACACACAGTCGAAGAACGACCGGTTCGAAGGTTACATCCCCGTCGCCGAGCGGGTGGAAAAGTTTTACGAACGCTTTCCACAAGGCCGCATTCTGACACAGATTGTCGAGCATGACTCGGAGAGCGGATTCGTCCTGATGCGCGCCGAAGTGTTTCGCGCGCCCGACGACGCGCAGCCCGCCGCTACCGGACACGCTTTCGAAGTGCGTAGCGAGAGTTACGTTAATAAAACCAGCTACGTGGAAAATTGTGAGACGGGCTGCGTCGGTCGCGCGCTGGCGTTGCTGGGCTTCGAGGTTAAGCGGGGCATCGCGAGCCGTGAGGAAGTTGAAAAGGGGGCGCGTGTGCCGACGCCAGACAGGGATGTTCGGTCAGCCGCACGACCGGCTGCTGCGGCAACAACGACCGCAACGGAAACTGCAACAGGCGCCACCGGCCTCGACTCCGATATCCTTCACAGCGCGCTCGCGCTTGGGTATGATGCAGCCAAAGTGGGCAAGTGGGTCAACCAGAAATTCAGCGTGTCGGAAGGCCTCGCCAGCCTGACCGAACAAGATAAGCAGGAAGTCTTGCGAGTTTTTAGAGAGAAGGCACAGGCCTCACCGGCCAGGCAGCCGGCAGTGGAGTCGAGTTCTTGACGCTCACGACAGTGCATCAGCGAGCAAGGGCGGATTCAGGTCAACTGAGGGTATGAAGGGCAGGAGAACGAATCGGGAAACACTTGGTCGACAGCCGCTCTCTCATCCCTCATCCTTGATGCTCATCCTGTGCACTCTGTCCGTCCCGGTTAATTTTTTAATGTTCAATCTCACATGCTTTGATGTAGCTTTCAGCAAGAGGAGGATTTTTATGAATAACAGCAGCAAGCAAGATGCGGACAAGCCCGGTGCCGACGCACAACAGAACGGTCTCAGTGCCGAAGAGATTGGCGCCGCGTCAATTTATGATGACTCAACTGACGCGATGCGGCAGATGCGGCGCGGCAACGAAGCGGAAGGCGACGCAGACACGCGCGATGTGGCGGGCGCATCCGACTTCAGTAATACCGAAGAAGGACGAACCGAAAAAGATACCGTGACCCACACGAGCACGCCGGGAAATAAGGGTTAAATGTATGATTCGCTCAGCAGATTCGCGAAGCACATCCTTTGAGACAAAACGAGACCGGCGAGGCGTTGTTAAGCATTCGCCGGTCTCATAATTTAACGGAGCAGATTGTGACCACCGGCCATCAGCAGAACTGACAGCCTTGTCGATTTACCCGCACTCTACTCCTCATCGTCGTCGTCTTCAACCTCTTCAACATCACCGTCGCCATCGGCGATAGCCGCGACACTGACGCGCACGGGTGGCGGCGGTAACTCTGCCACTGCCGCGATTTCCGGCAAGTCATCGACCCCATTATCAAGATCAACGGCTTGGTCGACTGACTGGTCGCGCTCGACCTTCACGTTGCGGTAGTACTCCATCCCCGTACCAGCCGGGATTAGCCGGCCCATGATGACGTTCTCCTTCAGGCCACGCAGGTAGTCGATGCGCCCGGAGATTGCCGCTTCGGTCAGCACGCGCGTCGTCTCCTGGAACGATGCGGCGGAGATGAACGACTCGGTTGAGAGCGAAGCTTTAGTGATGCCGAGCAGCAGCGGGTCGGCTGCCGAGGGTTCACCGTCGATTGCTTTGACGCGCTCGTTTTCATCCGCGAAGCGGAAGCGGTCGACCTGCTCGTCGAGCAGGAATTCCGTATCGCCGACTTCGCGAATCTTCACCCATCGAAGCATCTGACGAACGATCACTTCGATATGCTTGTCGTTGATGTTGACGCCCTGCAATCGGTAGACTTCCTGAATCTCGTTCGTCAGGTACTCTTGCAGGCGGTTCATGCCGAGCACGCGCAGGATGTCGTGCGGGTTGAGCGGCCCGTCCATCAGCGCCTCGCCGGCGCGGACGCGGTCACCCTCCTGCACGTTAATGTGCGTGCCGCGCGGGATGTCGTACTCGCGCTCCTCGCTGTCGTCGCCGACGACGATCAGCTTGCGCTTACCCTTCGCAATCGGGCCGAGCGTGATGATGCCGTCGATCTCCGACATGATCGCCGTCTCGCGTGGCCGGCGCGCCTCAAACAACTCCACCACGCGCGGCAGACCGCCCGTGATGTCTTTGGTCTTCGTCGTCTCGCGCGGAATCTTGGCGATGATGTCGCCCGGCTCGGCCTCGTCGCCGTCGGTCACCATCAGGTTGGCGCGCACCGGCATTTGGTACGTCTTCAGCACCTTATTCGCGCCATTGCGGATTTCGAGCCGCGGTTGCTTCTTCTCGTCGGGCGAATCCTTGACGACGAGGCGCGACTGGCCGGTGACTTCGTCTACCTCTTCATCGACCGTGACGCCTTCTTTCAGGTCCTGGAATTTCACTTTACCGGCGACCTCGGTCAGAATCGCGAATGTGAATGGGTCCCACGTTGCCAGCAGTTGGTCCTGTTTGACGCGCGCGCCGTCCGCGACGTGAAGGTGCGCGCCGTAGACGATCTGGAAGCGCGCCACTTCGCGCCCGCGCTCATCGAGAATCGTCAGTGCGCCGTTGCGGTTCATCGCGATGATCTCGCCACGCCGGTTTTTGACGAAGTTCAACTCGACATACTTGATCGTGCCGTCGCTACGCGCTTCGTGCTTCGACGATTCTTCGAGACGCGCCGTACCACCGATGTGGAATGTGCGCATCGTGAGCTGTGTGCCCGGCTCGCCGATACTCTGCGCGGCGATGACGCCGACCGCCTCGCCGATGTCGACCGGCCTGCCCGTCGCGAGATTGCGCCCGTAGCACTTGATACAGACGCCCCTGCGTGATTCGCACGTCAGCACCGAACGAATGCGGACGCGTTGCACGCCGGAGCGTTGAATCTCCTCTGCGATGCCTTCGTTGATCTCCTGACTCGTCTCGACGATCACTGTGCCTTCAACCGGGTCGATGACATCATCGAGCGCCGTGCGACCAACGATGCGGTCACGCAACGACTCGATTTCTTCGCCGCCCTCAATGATTGCGCTCGACGAAATTCCCTTCAACGTGCCGCAGTCCGGCTCGCTGATAATGACATCCTGCGCCACGTCGACCAGGCGGCGTGTGAGATAACCGGAATCAGCAGTTTTTAGTGCCGTGTCCGCCAAACCTTTGCGTGCGCCGTGCGTCGAGATGAAGTATTGCAGGACATTTAGTCCCTCGCGGAAGTTGGAACGGATCGGCGTCTCGATGATTTCGCCCGACGGCTTTGCCATCAAACCGCGCATCCCGGCGAGTTGGCGAATCTGTTGAGCAGTTCCGCGTGCGCCCGAATCCGACATAATCAGAATCGGGTTCTGCTCATTCAGCGCCTTCTCGCGCGCGTCCATTGCCTTGAACATTTCTTTCGCGACCTTGTCGGTCACTTCCGACCAGATCGCGATCACCTTGTTGTAACGCTCGCCGTTTGTAATCACACCTTCGCGGTACTGCTTATCGACTTCGATAACATCGCTCTCGGCCTTTGCCACGAGCGTCTTCTTCGCATCGGGCGTGACGAGGTCGTCGATGCCGATGGAGATGCCCGCCTTGGTCGCGTACAGGAAGCCGAGGTTCTTCAAATCGTCGAGCATCTTGACGGTCATCTCATGGCCGAGCCGGATGTGGCAATAGTTAACGAGTGACTGCAAGCCCTTCTTCTTCAGCGTGCCGTTGAAGAACGGCAATCCCGGCGGAATCTGGTCGTTGAAGATGACACGACCGACCGTCGTATTGATGACGCGGCTGATGTTTTCCTGCACGTTGCCGCGCATCACGTCCTGCGTGTCATGCTCCTGCGTCAAATCCATCAGGTCGCCGCGAACACGCAGCTTGATCGGCGTCTGCGTCGTCACTTCCTTCGCGTCGAGACCCAACAGCACCTCATCGGTTGAAGCGAAGACGCGGCCCTCGCCCTTCGCCCCCGGCTTGTCCTTCGTCAGGTAGTAACAGCCGAGCACGATGTCCTGACTGGGGACCGCGATAGGCTGCCCATTCGCGGGACTGAGGATGTTGTTGGACGCCAGCATCAACACCGCCGCCTCGATCTGCGCTTCAGGCGAAAGCGGGATGTGCACAGCCATCTGGTCGCCATCGAAATCCGCATTGAACGCCGTGCACACCAGGGGGTGAATTTTGATCGCCTTGCCTTCGACCAGGACGGGTTCAAACGCCTGGATGCCGAGACGATGCAGCGTCGGCGCGCGGTTCAAGAGCACCGGATGCTCGCGGATCACCTCTTCGAGGATGTCCCACACGACCGGCTCTTGACGATCAACCATCTCACGCGCCTGCTTGATCGTCGCGGCATACTGCTGCTTCTCAAGCTGGTTGTAGATGAACGGCTTGAACAGTTCGAGCGCCATCTTCTTCGGCAGTCCGCACTGATGCAGTTTCAATTCCGGGCCGACGACGATCACCGAACGGCCTGAGTAGTCGACGCGCTTGCCCAACAGGTTCTGGCGGAAGCGCCCCTGCTTGCCCTTCAATGTGTCCGACAGAGACTTCAACGGGCGATTATTGACGCCGCGTAAAACTCGTCCGCGCCGTCCGTTGTCGAACAGAGCGTCAACCGCTTCCTGAAGCATGCGTTTCTCGTTGCGCACAATCACTTCCGGCGCGTGAAGTTCCATTAACTTCTTCAAGCGGTTGTTGCGATTGATGACGCGGCGATACAAATCGTTTAAGTCCGAGGTCGCGAACCGACCACCATCCAAAGGCACCAGCGGACGTAACTCCGGTGGAATGACCGGAATCACGTCGAGGATCATCCACTCCGGATGATTGCCTGACTTCAGAAACGACGTCACGACCTTGAGCCGCTTGGAGTACTTCAGCTTCTTCTGCTGCGAAGTCTCCTCTTTCATTTTCTGGCGCATCTCGACGGATAACTCTTCGATCTTAACCATCGAGAGTAGTTCTTTGATCGCCTCGGCTCCCATCTTCGCGACGAACTGGCCCGGGTGGTCGCGCGTCAGTTCGCGAAAACGCTCATCGGTCAGGAGTTCCTTCTCCTTCACCGCCACGTCGCCCGGATCAATCACGATGTACGACTCGAAGTAGAG
This sequence comes from Acidobacteriota bacterium, assembly GCA_030859785.1. Classification (GTDB taxonomy): domain Bacteria; phylum Acidobacteriota; class Blastocatellia; order Pyrinomonadales; family Pyrinomonadaceae; genus JACDEG01. The sequence goes on along the minus strand of JALZJL010000268.1, from coordinate 9,646 downwards.
CACCTTCTCCAATTCACGCAAGGGAATGTCGAGCAAGTGACCGATGCGGCTCGGAAGACCTTTGAAGAACCAGACGTGTGAGCACGGCGAGGCCAGTTCGATATGGCCGAGCCGCTCGCGGCGCACCTTCGCTTGAGTCACTTCGACACCGCACTTATCGCAGATCACGCCGCGGTGTTTCATCCGTTTGTACTTACCGCACAGACATTCCCAGTCGGTGACCGGGCCGAAGATACGCGCGCAGAATAGTCCGTCGCGCTCCGGCTTGAACGTGCGGTAATTAATGGTTTCGGGTTTGGTAACTTCGCCATGCGACCACTGCCTGATCTTGTCGGGCGACGCCAAGCTAATGCGGATCGCTTCAAAATCAGGCGCGAGTTGCGTTTTTTCTTGCTGGAATCGAAACACTTTTATTTATCTCCGATATATAAAGTCTGGAGTCTTAAGTCTTGAGAGTCTGGAGTCGGGAAGGAGCCTCGTGTCTTTAAGTTGACCCCAGACTTCAGACTCCAGACTCACGACTTCTTTACCCGTCGATGCTGCTCACCGTTGCGACCACCGGTCTGCCGGTTCCGTCGCCGATCTCTTCAGCCTTCGCCGCTGCGTTCTTGTCGATCAGTTCGACATCAAGACAGAGCGATTGCAACTCGCGAACGAGCACGTTGAACGATTCCGGCACGCCCGGATTAAAGTCGGCTTCGCCCTTCACAATCGCTTCGTAAATCTTCGAGCGACCAGCCACATCGTCCGACTTCGCGGTCAGCAGTTCTTGCAGGATATGCGCCGCGCCGTAAGCTTCGAGCGCCCATACCTCCATTTCGCCGAAGCGTTGTCCGCCGAACTGCGCCTTGCCGCCGAGCGGTTGCTGCGTAATCAAGCTGTACGGCCCGATTGAGCGAGCGTGAATCTTATCGTCCACCAGGTGCGAAAGTTTCAACATGTAGATATAGCCGACCGTCACCATCTGCTCGAACGCATCGCCGGTCAGCCCGTCGTAGAGCACGGTCTTGCCGGACTCGTTGACGATTTGCGGCAGGCCCTGTTCACGCAGCCGGTCGCTGGCGTCCTGAAGTTTCTGTTTGATCTCCGGCTCGGTCGCACCGTCGAACACCGGCGTCGCGAAGTGCACGCCGAGGACGCGCGCCGCCCACCCCAAGTGCGTCTCCAGAATCTGCCCGACGTTCATCCGCGACGGCACGCCGAGCGGGTTTAAGACGATGTCCACCGGCGTTCCGTCCGGCAGATATGGCATATCTTCTTCAGGCAGGATGCGCGCAATGACGCCCTTGTTGCCGTGGCGACCGGCCATCTTGTCGCCGACCGACAGCTTGCGTTTCATCGCGATGAAGACCTTGACCATCTTGATGACGCCCGGCGCGAGTTCGTCGCCCTGTCGAAGTTTCGCAATCTTCTCTTCGTATATATCGGTCAGAATTTTAATCTGACGTTCGGTGCGGTCTTCATACTCTTTGATCTCGGCGCCGACGTTGACCTGCGTCGCGGTCAACTGCACCTTGCGCAGCAGTTTCGGGTCGATCCCGCGGAGCATCTCGCGCGTGATGGCCTGTCCGCGCGGAACGCGCACTTCTTTGTCAACCAACAGATCAGCGGCGAGTTTGCGACCGTCGAAGAGTTCATAGATGCGTTGATCGCGTTGTTCGCGCAGGATGCGAATTTCGTCATCAAGGTCGCGCCGCAACCGAGCCTCTTCCTCCTCTTCAATCATCATCGAGCGCTGGTCACGCTCCTGACCTTTGCGTGTAAAGACCTGCACATCGACCACTGTGCCGTCGATGCCCGGCGGAGATTGAAGCGAAGCGTCCTTCACGTCTCCGGCCTTTTCGCCGAAGATCGCGCGCAACAACTTCTCTTCCGCCGTCAACTGCGTCTCGCCTTTCGGCGTTACTTTGCCGACGAGGATGGAGCCGGGTTTGACCTGCGCGCCGATGCGGATGATGCCGCTGTCGTCTAAGTCGCGCAGCATATTCTCGCCGACGTTCGGAATGTCGCGCGTAATCTCTTCGGGGCCGAGCTTCGTGTCCCGCGCCTCGATCTCCAACTCCTCAATGTGGATTGAGGTGTAGAAGTCGTCCTTGACGAGGTGCTCGGAAACGAGAATCGCGTCCTCGAAGTTATAGCCGCGCCACGGCATAAACGCGACCAGCACGTTGCGTCCGAGCGCGAGTTCGCCCCGATCCGTGCATGGGCCGTCGGCGATGACCTGGGTTTTGTCGACGCGCTCGCCAACCGAGACAATCGGGCGCTGGTTGATGCATGTATTCTGATTCGAGCGCTTGAATTTCGTCAGCGTGTAAATGTCCGCCGTTACCTCGCGCGAGATCGTGCCGTCGACGTTGTGATCGGCCTTGATGATGATGCGCTCGGAATCGACGTAGTCCACCACGCCGTCGCGTCGCGCCGTCACGACCGCGCCGGAGTCCTGCGCCGTCACTCTCTCCATGCCGGTGCCGATATACGGAGCTTCAGCGCGCAGCAATGGCACCGACTGCCGCTGCATGTTGGAACCCATCAGCGCGCGGTTCGCGTCGTCGTTTTCGAGAAACGGGATCAGCGACGCCGCGACCGAGACGAGTTGCTTCGGCGAGACATCGACATATTCGATGTCCTCGCGCACCGCGAGAATAAACTCGCCGGCCTTACGCGAAGCGTTACGTTCGTTGATAATGTTTCCCTTCTCATCCAGTTCGATGTTGGCCTGGCCGACGACATGCTTATCCTCTTCCCAAGCCGTCAGGTAAAACGGATACGGTTCGTAGTCAGCTTTACGGCTACCCGCCGCTACCCGCTGGTTGGCTTTATCAAGGTCTTCCTGCGGAACGTGGTCGCCGGGCTTCAGCTTCGTGTCGCCGCCATTGATGACGCGGACATGCTCGACAACCCGCCCTGCATCGACCTTGCGGTACGGCGACTCGATGAACCCGAACTCATTGATCCGCGCGAAGCACGAGAGCGACGAAATCAGACCGATGTTCGGTCCTTCTGGCGTCTCAATCGGGCAGATGCGCCCGTAGTGCGTCGGATGCACATCGCGCACTTCGAACCCGGCGCGCTCGCGAGAGAGTCCTCCTGGTCCTAAAGCTGACAGCCTCCGCTTGTGCGTGATCTCTGAGAGCGGGTTGGTTTGATCCATAAACTGCGAGAGTTGGCTGGAGCCGAAGAACTCGCGGACCGCCGCCGTCACCGGCTTGGCGTTAATCAAGTCGCGCGGCATCGTCGTCTGCATCTCCTGCTGGATCGACATCTTCTCTTTGATCGCGCGCTCCATACGGACGAGACCGATGCGGAATTGATTTTCAAGCAGTTCACCGACCGCACGGACGCGGCGGTTGCCGAGATGGTCGATGTCATCCGACAGATACTCGGACGGGTTACGGCGCATCTTTAACAGGTAAGAAATAACGTCAACGAAGTCCTGCGCTGAAAGCAGCGGGCTGTCAATGCGCTCGCGTTCGGGCCGGCCCATCTTGATGTTGAACTTAAGCCGCCCGACGCGCGACAGATCAAACTTCCGCGCATCGAAGAACATGCCTTCGAACAGGCGGTAAGCGGTCTGCACGGTCGGCGGGTCGCCGGGACGCATCTTGCGGTAAATCTCCAGTAGCGCGTCGACCGGCTTGGTAATGACGTCCTTCTTCAAAGTCAGTGCCAGCACGGAGCCGAGGTCATCGCGTTCAGGAAAGAAAATCTCGAACCGCGCGACGCCCGCTTCGATAATCTCCTGAAGTTTCGCGGGCGTCACTTCCGCGTTGGCTTCAAGTAAGACTTCGCCGGTTTCCATGTTGACCACATCGCCGAGCGCAAACGCGGCTTCGAACTGCGTGGCGTCGACTTCGACCTCTTTGACCTGCGACTTGCGCAGTTCCTTAATGGCGGAGGCCGTCACCTTCTTGCCGGCGCGCACGACCGGATCGGCGTGGCCTTTAACCTTCAGGTCCGATTCAACCCTCATTCCGACGAGGCTGGTCGGCCCGTCTTCACCGACTTGCACGAAGACACGCCCTCCGTCAGTACGCACTTCATCGACCACGTAGAATGCGCGCAGGATGTCTTCATCGGAGAAGCCGGCGCTCTTAATCGCTTCCTCTAACTGCGCGTCGGAATGAAACGACTTTGTGTCAAACCGCGGATCAAGCCAAATGCCCAAAGCACGCAGAAAGATCGACGCCAGAAATTTACGCTTCCGGTCGATGCGAACGTACAACAGATTCTTTTGATCGTACTCAAACTCGACCCACGATCCGCGATACGGAATGACCTTTGCGAGATAGACGGGCGAGCGTTCGAAGAAGACGCCGGGCGAGCGGTGGAGTTGCGAAACGATAACGCGCTCCGTGCCGTTGATGATGAACGTGCCGTTGGCGGTCATCAGCGGAATCTCGCCGAAGAATACTTCTTCTTCCTTGATGTCGCGGATTGAGCGCGTCTCGGTCTCCGGGTCTTTGTCAAACACAGTCAGGCGAATCTTGACCTTCAGCGGCACGCTGTAAGTCATCCCGCGTTCCTGACACTCCTGTTGGTCGTGCTTGTGCTTGAGTCCAACCGGCTCGCCGCAGTTCGGGCACAATTCCGGGCGCACGGCGTTGAAAGTGCCGCATTTATGGCACAGCGTCTCGCCAGGCGTCAGCGGGTCAACTTTAACCAGCGCGCCGCAGTCTTTACAGTTGGCGCGTAGGTAGCGTAGCCCCTCCAGGCGACCGCACTTGCATTGCCAGTTGCCAATGTAGAACTCAACGAAATCAAGCTCGGCGGTGCCGCGGAAATCAGAAATCGGAAAGACCGAACGGAACACCGCCTGGAGGCCCGTCGCCTCACGCTCCTCCGGCAGCAGGTCCATTTGCAGAAAGCGATTGTATGAATCACGCTGAATCTCGATCAGATTCGGGATGCGTGCGGCCGTTTTAATTTTTGAAAAGTCGATGCGCTCAGGCGGACGACTCATCCGACGACCCATGCCACTCGTACTCGGTTGAAGCGGATTTGCAGACATTGGAGATTCCTTCTTAAAAGCAATCAGCTACCAGCAGTTAGCGATCAGCTTTTTGAATGACGATCAAACATGAAGCCATTTCAGCGACTCATTATTGTGGACGGCTGACGGCTGATAGCTGATTGCTGACAGCTATCTTCAGAGACGCGAAAATGCGGGCAGAGCGCACGGGGCTCCGACCGCTTGGATTAACCTAAAGCAGTTACCTTCTTCAAACTTTTTGTGGGAGTAGCGCCAGCACCTCAATACTCCCCTACTTTAGCCGCACCATTCGGCGGCTGTCAAGGCACGAAGAAAAACGATTAGCGAGCAGGTCATCTCATCTTCGAAAACTAAACGGAGGGAAGTCACGTGCGTGACTTTACCCCATCCGTTCACCCGCCGCCGATCACTCGGACGGTCGCTGTCTTACTTGACTTCGACAGTCGCGCCGGCGTCGGCCAATTTCTGGCGGACGGTTTCGGCCTCGTCTTTCGAGACAGCCTCTTTGACCGCCTTGGGCGCGGCCTCGACGAGGTCTTTCGCTTCCTTCAATCCGAGCGCGGTGATTTCTCGAACGACCTTGATTACATTAATTTTGTTGGCGCCGACGGCCTGCAAAATCACATCAAACTCGGTCTTCTCCTCGACCGGTGCCGCCGCTTCACTCGCTCCTCCGCCGGACGGCATCGCCACCGCTGCCGCCGCTGCCGACACGCCGAACGTTTCCTCAAGATGCTTGACAAGCTCAGAGGCTTCCAAAAGGGTCATGCCCTTCAAATAATCGACTACATCTTCACGTGTTGCTGCCATGATTGCTATCTATCCTCCTCAAAGGGTTCTGGTGTGCTGTGCTGTTAGTGTTTCGCAGCAGGAGAACCCACGGGACACCTCGACGGCTTGTTGCATCCAAACCTCAAATGGCGTCCGAGCCGTGAGGACGACCTGACACATCGTCCTGCTCGTTTTCCGCGTCCGGCTGACTCTGCCTGGAACTTCCAACTCGAAATCCCAGTTTGTTAAACTTTACTGCGCGGCTTCGCTGCCGCCCTTCTGCTCGCCGATCTGCTTGATGACTACCGCAAGGTTGCGCGGAACCGCTGAAAGAACCGTCACCAAGCGTTGCGCCTGACAATTAATCAGGAACATCACCTTCGAAATCAATACTTCTTTAGACGGTAGGGTGGCAATTGACTCGACATCTTTGAGCGCCATCACCCGGCCTTCGACGATGCCTGCCTTAAACGTAAACACGTCCGGATTATCTTTCGCGAACTTCGAAATCGCTTTTGACAAATCCACCGGATCGCTGCTGCTCAGAGCAATCGCCGTGACGCCTTTGAAATGTTCCGCCGCTTGCTCGAAAGGAGTTCCGGCGGAGGCCCTGCGCGCGAGTGTGTTCTTGACGACTGTGTAGCGCGCGCCCGCTTCGCGCAGACGGTCGCGTAATTCTTGATCTTTCGGGACGGTCAGTTTCTTAAAACCGATCAGCATCCCGGAACTCGCTTCCTGAAATTGCTGTGTGAGGGCTTCGAGGTCTTTCTGTTTCTGTTCTCTGGTTTTCATTTTTCGTCGCTCCTCACTCTTATTTTACGTAGGCCGTTTCGTCCAGCAGCACACCCGGACCCATAGTCGCAGCCAGGTTCACCTTTTTGACGTACTTGCCTTTGGCGGTGGAAGGTTTCGCCCTGACAACTGCGTCCAGCAGGACTTGCGCATTCTCGCGCAGCTTCTGCTCATCAAACGAGACTTTGCCGATGCCGACATGAATGACGCCCGTCTTATCGACGCGGTATTCGACCTTGCCCGCCTTCGTTTCGTTGACCGCGGTGCGCACGTCGAATGTCACCGATCCCGTTTTCGGATTCGGCATCAGCCCGCGCGGGCCGAGCACTTTGCCGAGGCCGCCGACCAGACGCATCATGTCGGGGGTCGCGATGACAGCATCGAAATCGAGCCACCCGCCCTTAATCTTATCTACCATATCTTCGCCGCCGACAAAATCCGCGCCCGCTTCTTCAGCCTCGCGAATCTTTTCGCCCTGCGCGATGACGAGCACACGCTTCGACTTGCCGAGACCGTGCGGCATCAAGACCGTGCCGCGCACCAGTTGGTCGGCCTTACGCGGGTCGACCCCAAGCCACATCGTCAACTCAACCGTCTCATCGAACTTGGCGAAAGCGACCTCTTTTACTTTTGTTAAACCCTCTGCGAGCGTGTACTTCCGGTTCGGCTCTACCTTTTCCAAAGCCGCGCGAAATTTCTTTCCATGTTTTGCCATAGATAATCCTCTAAGGTGCAATCGAGGCAACGGATTTCAGATTAACGCTCTTCAGATTTGCGATTTTGCAAATCAATTCACGCCACCGACCGCCTCTCCCTCTCCGTCAAATTTTCAGATTTGCAATACTGCTTCCAAATCGAAAATCGAAAACCTAAAATCATTCAACCGTCAGGCCCATGTTGCGCGCCGTGCCTTCGATGGTCTTAATCGCGCTCTCCAAATTCGTTGTGTTTAAGTCCGACATCTTCAGCTTGGCAATCTCCTCGATCTTAGCGTGAGAGATAGTACCGACCTTTTCGCGGTTCGGTCTGCCGGAACCTTTGGGAACGCCCGCCGCCTTCTTTAAGAGGTCCGCCGCCGGTGGCGTCTTCGTCTCGAAGGTAAAAGATCGGTCGGCATACACAGTTATCACGACCGGAATTTTCATGTCGGGGTCCATCTGGGCCGTCTTCGCGTTGAAGGCCTTGCAGAACTCCATAATGTTGACGCCGTGCTGGCCGAGCGCCGGGCCAATGGGCGGCGCCGGGTTGGCTTTGCCTGCCGGCACCTGCAACTTAATGTAACTCGTAATTTTCTTAGCCATAATATTAAACGAAGCATGAAAACTTTGATTCGCAACCCGCTCGTCACTTTAATAAGCAACGAACATTATTCGTCTTCCGAAAACGTCACCTTTTCCACGTCCAAGAAGTTCAATTCGACCGGCGTCGAGCGTCCGAAGATCGTCACGACGACCTTCAGCGTTGATTTATCCGCGTTAATATCTTCGACCTTGCCGGTGAAACTGGCGAACGGCCCTGACTTGATGCGTACCGTTTCGCCGGATGTATAACTGAACTTCGGCTTCGGCTTTTCCGCCGCCTCCGTTACATTATGAACAATCTGATCCACTTCCTGCGGCGTCAGAGGGGTCGGTATCTGCCCACCGACAAAGCCCGTCACTTTCGGCGTCGATTTAATTAAGTGGAAAACGTCGTCCGGGATATGTCCTTTTTCATCGCACTCGATCTGCACCAGCACGTAACCGGGATAAAACATTCGAGACGATTCGACGCGCTTATTGCCACGCATCTCGACGACCGTCTCAGTCGGCACCAATACTTCCGTAATTTCGTCCTGTACGTCCGTGTCGCGGATACGCGCTTTGAGACTGTCGCGGACTTTCTTCTCATGACCTGAATAGGTATGAAGAATAAACCACTGATTCATTGAAAAGCTTTCTCGTTTTGATCAGATGGCGCTGAACAGCCAGCCGACAAGACGTTCGAGTTGTGTGATTAAGAACACGAGTCCTCGATCAACGACCAACAGGTAGACGGCGAAAAAGATGACGGCGATGATTGTAATAATCGTCGTGTTTCTAACTTCAAGGGCCGTCGGCCACGCCACCCGTTTCATCTCGGCGCGAACATCGTGCAAAAACTGTCCGGCGCGTTCAAGCAGTCCGGCACGCGGCCCGCTCACACCGCGCTCACGCCGCGCCGCACTTCCTTCCTGCCCTTCGCCAAAACGTGCCGCCCGCGGTGCCGCCGAACCCGCGGGGGCGTCCGACGAACTCATGCGCGCAGAAGTCGACCCCGACCCGACCAACGAATCATCGTTGCCGCCCGTCATCTTGTCGTCCTCTTTCTTCAACACACGCCTTCTTCCTTCCGGCTTCTCTTCCGGTCAGTCAACGGAGGCAACTTTTCCCAAGTCGCCTGCTACGGTTACGGCGCGGACTAAAACAAAAGCTAAAGTCATTCCACTATCAGTCAGTAGATGCAGCCACGGGAAAAGAGTTCGCTTGTGGGGTTCAGGGGTACCAGGATTTGAACCCGGACTTTCGGTTTTGGAGACCGACGTGCTAACCATTGACACTATACCCCTAAAATCAGGAGTAAGCCGATGACAGGCGCTAGGTATTCGAGCCAAAAAAGCACCGTACCTACCGCCTGAACGCTTCATCACTTAGTTTCTTTGTGCGGCTTGTGTTGACGGCAGCGGCGGCAGAACTTTTGGAATTCGAGCCGCTCCGGAGTCGTTTTTTTGTTTTTCGTCGTCGCATAATTACGGCTTTTGCAGATCGTGCATTGCAGTACAATATTGTCGCGTGCCATAGAAACCACCTACCTACTTTTGAATTAACTCGAACAACCTCCCGACCATCAAGTCAGGCTATTCAACGATTTCGGAGATGGTGCCGGCACCTACCGTCCGCCCGCCTTCCCGAATCGCAAACCGTAACCCCTTCTCCATCGCTATCGGCGTGATCAACTCCACCTCCATCGCCACATTATCCCCGGGCATCACCATCTCCACTCCCTCCGGTAACGCCGCCACCCCCGTCACGTCCGTCGTCCGAAAGTAAAACTGTGGCCGATATCCCGTGAAAA
>JALZJL010000233.1 GCA_030859785.1 Acidobacteriota bacterium | reverse complement strand
ACTCGTCGTTATCGTCGCCGATCACCGCGATCAATGCGCCGGTCGGCTCGTTGCGCATCAGCTTGCCTTCGTCGTTGATGCGCGGCAGCCCGCCGGGCGTCGAAAACCGCTGCTGGCCGAGCGACACACGACCCGTCGCATTGATGCGCAGGCGTTGACCGCGCCGCACCACCAGCCCACTGTTCGTCCACCCGTTCGACGAGCTGTCGGCCCGCACACGCACCGGCACCTGGAAGAACGCCGGCGAGCCGCCGGTTGATGATGTCGCTGTTGATGTGGGGGCGGGCGTCGAAGTGCTGCGCGACGTATTGCCGGTGGTTGATGGCGCGTCGCCGTCAGCTGATGTCCGCGCCGGGGCGCTGGAGAGTGTCGGCGTGCGACTCGGCTCGCGGTACGTCGCGTTGTCATCGGTGCCGGCGGTCGATGCGGGCGTTGATGTCGATGGGGGTGATGGTGTGGACGCGCCACCAGCGCCGAACTCGATAGTGTCAACGTCTTCGATATAGATCGTCACTTGACTGCGGCGACCCCGCGCGCCGCCACCGATCAACACCGTGAACTGCTGATCGCGAAAGCCGACGATCTGACCACGGATCACCGAGCCATCTTTCAAGCGGATCGTGTCGGCGATGGCCGCCGCCACACCGACGCCGCAGACCAGCGTCACCATCAACATGCAACGAATCAATAAACGGTTTCTCATAATTTCCTCCAATGGAACTGTCGGGGCCGTGATCCGGAAACGGCGTGCATCAGCACGTGTATCAGAGAGACATTCGCTTTGGCAAGCTGTCAAAAAGAGGAGCGCCGCTATCGTCGAACTAGATGATGCCGCGCGCCGCCGCCGTTGCCCACCGCGCGAAACAACCCGACGCCGCCTCACATCCAACCACGCGATGATACGGGTTTCTGGTTATTCAACAAAGGCGACACACAGCCGACCCCGGCAGCGGCGATTCCGGGAGTGTGTCGTGAAAGTCATGTCGTCAGCAATATTTCTGGTGTGGATAAGGAGGCACAGCATGTAGTAGTATGCGCTGCATCAAACCGCACTATTTTGAGACTTCTGAACATTCATACAAACTGACGTAAGTATTATGGCAAGCGGTCTTCCAAACGAACATTCCATTTTTGAACAGCGCTCAATCGAGGACGTCTACGCCGAGATTCGCGATATATACGGACGCTACCCGCAGCCGTGGGTCATCGGCTACAGCGGCGGGAAGGATTCGACCGCCGTGTTGCAACTCGTATGGAAGGCGCTTGAGACGTTGAAGCCGGAAGAGCGGCAAAAGCCGGTTTACGTCATTGCCTCGGATACGAAAGTTGAAACGCCGGTCATCGTCAACTACATAGACGACACGTTGAGTCGAGTTAACGAACGCGCGAGAGCGATGGGGATGCCGTTTCGCTCCGAGAAGGTCAGTCCCGTGCTCAACGACAGCTTCTGGGTCAACCTCATCGGTCGCGGCTATCCGGCTCCGACGACGCGCTTTAGATGGTGCACTGATCGGATGAAGATCACCCCGGCGAACCGCTTCATTGAGGAGAAGGTGGCGCAGAGCGGCGAAGTCATCATGGTGCTCGGCGTGCGCAAGCAGGAAAGCTCGACCCGTATGCAGTTGATGAGCACGTATCAAGTGAAGGGTCACTTGTTGCGTCGCCACTCGACGCTACCGGGCGCGTGGGTGTATGCGCCGGTCGCGGATTTTTCAATTGATGACGTTTGGACTTACCTGCTGCAAGTTCCTTCGCCGTGGGGCGGCAATAATCGCGACCTCGCGGCGCTGTATCGAAGCGCGAGCGCGGGCGAGTGTCCGTTGGTGATTGATAATACAACGCCATCTTGTGGCAACAGTCGTTTCGGTTGTTGGGTATGCACGGTCGCGACGCGTGATTCCTCGATGGAAGCGATGGTTGACAGCGGCGAGGAATGGCTGGAGCCGCTGCTGGAATTTCGCGAGTGGCTGGCGGAGACCGTTAACCCAGAGCGTAAGCATCAGTTCCGCGATGTGAAAGGACGAGACGGAAGAGTGATCTTGAAAAAGGACAACACGTTCGCCGCGCGCACGTACAAGTTAGAGACAAGCAAGGAGATGTTGGAGCGCGTGCTTAAGGCACAGAAGCTGGTGAGGCAAAACGCCCCTGACCCGAAGATGACGCTCATCTCGAACGAGGAGCTACATGAAATTCGCCGCCTGTGGCGCACGGAGCGACAAGACTGGGAAGATTCGGTGCCGCGCATTTTCCGCGAACTCAATGGCTACGATCTTGATTGGCTGGCCGACGATGACGGGCATTTCGATGCGGATCAAAAATCATTGTTGAGCAGCATTTGCGGTGAGTATGACGTTCCCTTTAATCTCGTCGCGAAGATGTTGGAAGCTGAACGGAGCGCGCAGGGTGCCGCCCGTCGCGCCGGTATTCAAAAGTCGCTCACGGCGGTGTTAGCGCAGGAATGGCGTGACGAGAAAGATATTCTCGCCGCCGCATCTCAATCGTCGGTGTCGTAAAGAATGCGTCTACTCAGTCTGACAGTTTTCAATCTTGGGGTGTTCCGCGGGCGGCACCATTTTGAGTTTACGCCCGTACACAAGCCGGAAGGAAAGCCGCGTCATCTCGTCGTCATCAGCGGGCACAATGGAGTCGGCAAAAGCACGCTCTTCCAATCGCTCGATCTTGCCTTACACGGTTCGCTTTCGCTCGGCGACCGCATCAGCCGTGCAGACTACAACCGGCATCTCATGAGCCGTCTGCATCGCTTTGCCGGAACCGGCATGCCCGTCACGAGCCGTGATGGAGGTGTAGAGCTTAGCTTCGAGTACGTCCAATCCGGCAAGCCGCTTCATGTCGAAGTTAAGCGTGATTGGCATCGCAGCGGATCGAATGTAACTGAAACGCTCGCCGTGCTCTGCAATGGCAAGCCGCCAGACGTGGATGCGACGGACTATCAATCATGGCTTAACGAACTCGTGCCGCACGGACTCGCGCCGCTCTGCTTCTTCGACGCCGAACATTTAGATTTGATGGCGAGCGCCGAGTCGCACAGAGGGTTGATGGGTGAATCCCTGCGTCGCCTGCTCGGACTTGATCTGGTCGAGCGTCTGCAAAGCGACCTTGAGCGTTACACGTCGGTGCAGGGCGGTGGACGAAAGGTCGTTGAGCGCCTGCGCGCGGAAGCGTTGCAACATCAAGCCGCGATTGAAGAGCATGAAGAACAGTTGCGTGGGTTGCGAGCACAATCTGAAGCGTTGGCGGCTGAAGCACAGAAAATAGAAGCGGCGTTGACGGCGCAAGAGAATCGCTTAACTGCCGAGGGCGGCAACTACGCGGCACGTCGTCCCGCTCTGCAAGAACGCCTCTCTAAACTCGAAGGCGAAATCAAAAAAGTCACCGCTCAAATCGAGACCCTGAGCAGCGAATTACTGCCGTTCTGCCTTGTTCCCGAACTCTGCCAACAACTCGGACGCCGCCTGCTTCACGAAGCGCGGCTGCACCTGCGTCGCACAACCGAAGGCTTGTGGCACGAGCGCGTGGATAAATTTCAGGAAGCCTTAAAGAGTGGAAAAGTCTGGAAAGGACTGGAACTGTCTGACAGAAGCCGCGCCATGCTGGTCAAGCGAATGGTGCGCGAGTTGAAGGCAAACGTCGAGACTGACGTGGGCAAAGAAGACCGCTTTATTCACTATGGGTTCAATACCCCGTCAGCTTGCTGCGGCTTTACAATCGGTGAATGAGCGAGTTCATTCACAAACACCACAATGTTTGGTTTTGATGTACCACATCGTGTGCCCGTCGAAATACCGGCGAACGGTGTTCTCGGCAACCGTGGATGCCAAGTTGAAAGAAGTTTGCGCCGAAATCCAAAAGCGCCATGAGATTACATTTCTG
>JALZJL010000212.1 GCA_030859785.1 Acidobacteriota bacterium | reverse complement strand
TTGCACCGGCGGGCAGAGCCCGCCGCTAAACGGTCGCACGCAATTGCAAACAGCTATTATCACTCCGGCACGTCTTCGGGTTCGACGGCCATGTAGCGGCGCGTCAAGCCAAGCTCGCGCAGCTTGTGTTGAAGCGACTGCCGATGCATGCCGAGAATCGCCGCCGCCCGCGTCACGTTGCCGCCAGAATGATCCAGGCAGCGCGTGATGTAGCGGCGCTCAAACTCTCGCCGGTCGGCGCGAAAGTCGGCGGTGAATGTGACCGCCAATTCGTGCGCGCTGAGTGGCACAGGCTGCTCATCGGCGCTGGTCGGGTTCGATCCCGAAATATCCGCAGTGATCTCCGTCGGCAAATCGCCCGCCTCAAGGTTTTCCCCTTCGCCCAGAATCACCGCGCGCTCGATGGTGTTGCGCAATTCTCGCACGTTGCCAGGCCAGCGGTATTCGATCAGGCGGCGCAACGCTGATGCGCTGATGTCGCGCGGCGGCAGTTTGTAACGTTCAGCGGCCCGCCGGACAAATGTTTCAGCCAGCAGAGGGATGTCCTCACGCCGTTCCCTGAGCGGCGCGATGTCAATTGACACGACCTGCAATCGATAGAACAGATCGGCGCGAAAATTACCCGTCACAATCTCCTGTTCGAGCGCGCGGTGCGTGGCGCTGACGACGCGCACGTCAACCGGAATCGTTTCGTTGCCGCCGAGCCGTTCGATGCGTCGCTCTTCGAGCGCACGCAGTAGCTTGGCCTGCACGGTGGCGCTCATGTCGCCGATCTCGTCGAGGAACAGCGTCCCGCCGTCGGCCTGCTCGAACTTGCCGCGCCGTCGCGCCGCCGCGCCGGTGAACGCCCCCTTCTCGTGACCGAACAACTCGGACTCAATCAACTCTGAAGGCAGCGCGGCGCAGTTGACGGCCACGAACGCGCCTCGCCGCCGAGCGGCGCTCCGCTCGTGCAGTTCGCGCGCCACCAACTCTTTGCCCGTTCCTGACTCGCCGCGCACCAGCACGGTCGCATCCGTCTCGGCGACCTTTTCGATCAGCGCGCGCACACGCTTGATCGCTTCCGAGTTACCGATCAGCGCGCCGCGCCCCGCGCCTTCCTGCTCAATGCGTTGCCGTAGCGCCTGATTCTCGCGCCGGAGTCGTATTGTCTCCAGCGCGTTCGCGACGACGAGACGCAGTTCATCCACCTCGAACGGCTTTGCGAGGTAATCGTAAGCTCCGGACTTGATGGCCTCGACCGCCATCCGCTCCGAGCCATGCGCGGTGATGATAATAACCAGCGGCGAATCTTTCACGTCGCCACTTTTTAGCGAGCGCAACAGATCGAGACCACTCTCGCCCGGCAGATTCACGTCGAGTAACAACAGGTCGGGCGGCTGTTCGTTGATTGCCAAGCGCGCTGACTCTGCCCCGTCCGCTTCGGTAATCTCGTAATCGAAGCCGCCGAGTGCGCGCCGCATTCCGTAACGCGCCGCCTCTTCATCATCGACCAATAACAGCCGCGGCGATTCGTGGCGATCCGTCTTTGTTGTCATCAGTGTCTCCTTTAACCGAAGTTTAAGTCGCGAGCACTGTTCCGACAGTTTTCAGTTTTGAGTTTTCAGCTCAAAACTGGAAACTGAAAACTGTTCGATGGCTGTTGTGCCGCCTAAATGCCGCATAACTTTCGTGGATGTGTTTTGTGTTTTCATTAAACTCAAAACTCAAAACTCAAAACTGTTCTCCTTAACCAAGCGGCACTCTCAACTCGAACCGCGCGCCCTCGCCCCGCCGCGGCGCCATGACACAGGCCGCGCCACCGACCTCCGTCATCCGCTTGCGCACAATCGCCAGCCCCAGCCCCGTCCCGCGCTGCTTGGTGGTGAAGAACGGCTCCCAGATTCTTTCGCGAAATTCGTCCGCGACGCCCTGACCACCATCAATCACCCCGATCATCAAACCGGATTCTTCATTCCTGATTTCGATCATAATGCGCCCGCCCGTCGGTGTCGCCTGCAACGCATTCAAAAGCAGATTCGACAGCGCGTCACGCAACGCCGCGGCGCGCACACCGTTCAACATTGTCGCCGAGCCATTCGCGCCGGACGCCCCGGCCAACGCCTCCGGCGCCACGATCACGATGCCACGGCGTGCCGCTTCCGCTCGGAAAAGCTCGCACACCGCGCGCACCAATTCGCCTGCCGGCTGTGGCGCGTCCGCCTCAATTGCGTGACGTGCAAAACTGAGCATCTGTGTCACGCTGCGGCTCAGACGGTCGGTTTCGCCGACGATCAAATCGAGGTCACGCGTGTACTCGCGTTTCAGTTGCTCGTCTTCGCGCATCACCTGCACGATGGACTTAATCGCGGAGAGCGGGTTCTTAACCTCGTGTGCCACCGTCGCCGCCATCTGACCGAGGGCGGCCAGGCGCTCGCGCTGCGCCAGACGCCGTTCGAGTTGGACGTTCTCTTCAACCAGGCGGCAATCGTCAATCGCGAGCGCGACTTGCCCGGCCAGAATCTCCAGCATCCCGCGCACGTCCGCCGTCAAGGCATCCGCGTCGGCATCAATCAACATCAGCCCCGTTTCGCGCTGCTCGCGTCGGAGCGGGTAGGCGACGCAGTATCCGTGCTCGCGCAGCGCCGGGATACCTTCGATTGACTCTGAGCCTTCTTGTCCAATGAGCCGTATCACATCTTCGTGCCACGGTTTGATTTTGTGACTCGGTTGATTGTCGCTTTGACCATCGATGAGCTTTGCAGCATCGACGCCGCTTCCATGATCGACGCGCACCGTGTCGCGCGTCACGAAATCGACGCGGCGTAAACCGAGGCTCGCGACCGTCCGCTCCGCGACGAAACGGAGCAGATCATCAAGTTGTTGATAGCGCCCGGCGTGCTCGCTGATGCGCGTCACCACGTCGCGGTACAACGCCGCCTCCTGCTCAAACAAACGGTGAAATCTTTTATCGAGCCAGACCCTGAGCGGCGACGCCAATAGCGCGAGCGAGAGAATCAGCAGCGATTCGACGGCCCCGGCACGCAAACCATAGCGCGCCGTCAACCATTCGCCGACGGTGCGGATGCCGAAGAGATAGACGACCAGCACGACCGCCGCGAACGACGCGAGAATCAGGCTCTCGCGTAACAGCAGTTCGAGGTAGCGATAGCGATAGACGTAGTACGCGAGCAACGCCGTTGGCAGCAACGAGCCGAGATTAACCAGCGTCTTTAAGTATGACTCGACCACCGTCCCCGTGCCCAGTTTCAATACGTAGACGGCGAACATCAACACCGCTATCGAGAAGAATGCTCCGGCCAATGTCCGCATCAAACGCCGCTCGCCCGGCGAAGTTGACTGACGCGCAATGAGAAAATCAGTAACGGCAATCAGACACAATACATACGTCGCCCACAACGCGAACGGCAGCAACAGGTGCGCGACCTTGACGAACATCGGCTCATACGCACCCGTCCACAGACGCGGGACGGCGACCGCCAGAAACAATGTCGGAATGTAAGAGAGGTAAACCCTGATAACTTCGAGGCGGGTCAGCGGTCGCGCACGCGCTTTAGCCCAGAGATGCAGATGGACATGGAGCAGCAGTGAATAGATCACCGTCACGCTGATGATCGCGATGCTATCGGCCACGCGCAGCAGCGTCGACCATCGCCGCGCATCAAGGCCGAGCACGACATGCAGCGTGAGGACGAGGTTGCTGGCGTGCCACGCCCCCATCCCGAACGCCAAAGCAAGCAGCACGCGC
>JALZJL010000292.1 GCA_030859785.1 Acidobacteriota bacterium | reverse complement strand
ATCGACGCCGTGCTCGCCAACCCGGCGCGGACGCCTGAAGCCGAACGGCGCGTGCGCGAAACACGTCGCGAGTTTTTCGAGAAGGAGCGCGGCGCGCAACAGATCGTAGATGAACTGCGCGCGCGTGGGCAGTTCGCCGCCGCCGAGTTTTTTGACGCTGCCGAATTAACCGGCGATGGCGAAGCGTTAACCGCCGAGGATGCGTGGTTGATCGCCAGTCACATCGAAGTCTCAGACGACGACATCGACGACTCGTGGCTGCCACTTGAATTGATGGAATCGGCCTTCGACGAGAGCTTCGAGCAGCGCACCGCCAGCGCCGAGCGTCTCATCTCGGAATCGCTCGCCGAGTCCGGCGATGTCGCGCCCGAACGCATCTCGCTGATTCGCCGCGTGATGGTGATGAAGGTGAAGGATCGCGTTAAGATAGCGGCGAAGGGCGACCGCGAAGCACGCGGGATTTTGATCCGCGACAATAATAAGATCGTCGCCGAGGCGGTCATCCGCAACCCGCGCATTACCGATCAGGAGATCGAAGCTATCTCCGCGATGCGCGCCGTCACACAAGAGGTGTTGCGCCTCATCGCGCTCAACCGCGCGTGGGCACGCTCGTACCCGGTCATTCATAATCTGGCGCGCAACCCACGTACACCCATCGCCACATCGATAGGCATCCTCCCGCGTCTGTTCGCCAAAGACCTGAAGACTCTCTCCGAGAATCGCAATGTCTCTGAAACGGTGCGCCGCCAGGCGAAACGTCTGAACGAAGCGCGCACCAGCGATTAAAAGCGCGTCGGGCGGCGAGCGATTCGCGTGACAGTGCGTTCCGCTCACGCGCTGGGATTCACTGCCCGCGACGAGATCAAAATATCTCGGTGCTTTTGCGCATCAACGACCATCCGACATCCGTCAGCGTGTGGCTCGCCGCGCCCCACCACAAGCCTGCGAGCACCGCCCACACCACATCCCGGTCGACGCCGTACGTTGAGATGCCGGCCTCGATGACGCGCCACGCCTGTAGCACGTCAGCCACGGCGGGCGGCATGCCTCCGGCGGCGAACAATGCACGCAGATAGATTGATGCCGCGACGATGACCGCGAGCACCCCCGCGAAATAGACGACGCGCACCAACGTGCCCAGAATGATGCCATGCGACCAACGCGAACGGTGACTAAAGACCACGCGGTATGGTAGCCACAACACGCGGAAGACGCCCCAGCGCGTGTACTGCCGCGACAGGATGTCCAGATCAGGCCCGAACATCAAACCGCCGAACAGCATCGCGCCCGTCGCGACGCCCGCCAGCAGGTAGCTTCCGGTCACGCCCCACGCCGCCGCGAAAGTCGGGACGGCCAGCAACAATGTAATCGTGTCGTGTGTTTTTCCAGATGGCATATGGAGCAAACAGACTTTGAGAGTCGAACAGTTAAATGGCATTCAGCAGCGTTGAAAGCTTGCTGCGAAGAATGCATCAGCCTTCAACTTTCCGGCCCGTGCCTTATAGCATGCGCCTCACGTCCGGCGCAAAAACCCCGGTTTGCCACTGTTCAGGAGCGCGCGTTAAACTGCCTCGGTTTCACGAATTGCGCATGAAGAAGAACCGTTCCTTACAATCAACAGCCGAGTACGCTGCCACGCGATTGTTATTGTCCGGCCTCGGTGCGATGCCGCGACCGCTGGCCGTCGCCGTCGGTCGCGGCATCGGTCGCATCGCCTACGCACTGGCCGGCGGGCTGCGGCGCACGGGGATGCGGAATCTGCAACTGGCCTTTCCCGAAATGAATGAACATGAACGGGCGCACCTGCTGCGCGGAACGTTTCGCAGCCTGGGTCGACAACTCGGCGAGTTCAGTCAATTCCCACACGCGACCGCCGAAACCTTACGCGAATTCGTCGAGTACGGAGACCGCGACGTAGAGTATCTTCATCAAGCCAAAGCGAGCGGCAAGGGCATCATCTTCCTCACTTGTCACCTGGGAGCGTGGGAGCTTCTGAGCTTTGCCCACTCAGCCTTGTACGAACCGATCAGCTTCATGATGCGCCCTATCGATAACCCGCGCATCGAAGATTTGGTCGAGCGGTATCGCACACGTTTTGGCAACACGCCGATTGACAAAAAGATTGCCGCGCGCTCGGCCCTGCGACTGCTGCGCGACGGCGGAACGCTCGGAATTCTCGTCGACCTCAACACGCAGACCCGCGAAGGAGTGTTCGTTCCCTTCTTTGGCTATCCTGCCTGTACGACGACTGGCGCGGCGGTGCTCGCCCTGCGCACGGACGCGATTGTCCTTCCGGTGTGCGCGCCGTGGGACGCAACGCGCCAACGCTTCGTGTTCCGCGGCGGCCCCATCATTGAACTCGTGCGCACCGGGAACCAGGAGCGCGACATCGAAATCAACACGGCGAACTTTACCGCCGCCGTCGAGCGATACGTCAGAGCATTCCCTGATCAGTGGTTGTGGATTCATAAGCGCTGGAAAACACGCCCGCCAGGGGAGCCGGACGTTTACGGAACGCGAGTGGCAGACACCAATTTACTATTCTCGAAAAGAGACGTTTCCAACAGAGCCTTCTAGTACTACAGTTGTAGTTGTTTGAGCCGTGTTGCCCGCCGTTTGTAATGGCAGCGTTTAGCCTGCGCCTGATGTTTACGCCGCCAGCGTGACCAACTCACAACTTGCTCGTCTGTCGGGAGCCTTC
>JALZJL010000291.1 GCA_030859785.1 Acidobacteriota bacterium | reverse complement strand
GTCTACATTTTAGATCGACATTTGCAGCCGGTGCCCATCGGCGTCTCCGGCGAAATCTATATCGGTGGCGACACACTGGCACGGGGTTATCTCAACCGTCCGGAACTGACGGCTGAGCGGTTTATTCCTCATCCGTTCAGCACCAAGATGGGCGCGCGCGTGTACAAGACGGGCGATGTGGCGCGCTACCTTGCGGATGGCAATATCGAATTCTTAGGCCGCAGCGATTACCAAGTGAAAATCCGTGGCTTTCGCATCGAGTTGGGCGAGATCGAGGCGATGCTGGCTAAGCACACAGGCGTGCATGACGCGGTCGTGGAGGCGCGAGAGGAGGAGAGCGGCGACAAGCGCTTGGTCGCCTACGTCGTGCCGACTCAGGGACAGGCGTTTGGTGAAAGCAATCAGATGGAATTATGGCCGTCGGTCGGAGAGTACCAAGTCTATGATGAATTGCTGTACTACGCGATGACCAACGATCAGCGTCGCAATGACAGCTACAAATCGGCCATTAACCAATTGGTGAAAGATAAAGTCGTCGTTGAAGTCGGTACGGGAAAGGATGCGATTTTAGCCAGATTCTGTGTTGAGGCGGGTGCCAGGAAAGTTTACGCGATTGAGACGCTTGAAGAATCTTATAAGCTGGCCGGAGCATTGATTAAAAGGCTGGGTTTGGAAGACAAGATTAAACTGATACGCGGTTTCTCGTCCGAGGTGGAGTTGCCGGAAAAGGCCGACGTGTGTGTGTCGGAGATCATCGGCACGATTGGCAGTTCTGAAGGGACGGCCCCGATTCTGAACGACTCGCGAAGGTTTCTTAAAGACGGTGGAGCGATGATCCCGCAGCGATGCCTGACAAAGATTGCGGCGGTTCGTCTGCCCGACGAGATTTCAAATGAACCCGGTTTCACTGAGTTGACAGGGCATTACACCGAGAAGGTTTTTGAGCAGGTCGGGCATAAATTCGATGTCAGGTTGTGCATCAAAAACTTCCCTAAATCAAATCTCATCTCCAATGTTGAGACGTTTGAAGATTTGGATTTCACCGTTTATACCGAGCCGGAATATAACCGTGAAGTGAACTTCACTTTCAGTCAGGATACCAGATTCGACGGCTTCCTCTTGTGGCTCAATCTGCACACGATTGAAGGTGAAACGATAGATACGCTGGAAGACAAGTATAGTTGGTTGCCCGTCTTCTTCCCTATGTTTGATCCGGGCATTCAGGTCTTCAAAGGTGATCGCATCACAGCGGTCTGTAGTTCCATGCTGAGCGATAACGGGGTTAACCCGGACTATGCGATTAAGGGTTTCTTAATCAGACAAAATGGCGAAGTGATAAATTTCGGCTTTGAATCATTTCACCACAAACGCTCATATCAGAAGACAGGATTCTATGAGCGATTGTTCGGTGAAGATGTCGTTAAGATAAACAGTTCTGCGAATGATGAAGCGGTCTCCGCGAGGAGCCTGCGGACTTATCTCGGCAAACATCTGCCTGACTATATGGTGCCGGCAGCGTTTGTGATGCTGCCCGCGTTACCTTTAACGCCGAACGGTAAAGTTGACCGTCGGGCATTGCCGGCGCCCGATCAAGCGCGACCCGATTCAGAGAGGGATTTTGCCGCGCCGCGCGATGCGTTGGAACTACAACTCACCAAGATGTGGGAGAACATTCTGGGCGTGCAACCGTTGGGTGTGACCGACAACTTCTTCGAGCTGGGCGGACACTCGCTGCTGGCGGTGCGTCTGTTTGCGCAGATCGAGAAGACGCTTGGCAGGAAGTTGCCGCTCGCGACACTCTTCGAAGCGCCGACGATTGAGCATCTGGCAGATATTCTCCGCCAGCAAGGGTGGACATCACCGTGGTCATCGCTCGTACCGATTCAACCCGGCGGTTCCAAACCACCTTTCTATTGCACGCATGCCGGTGGCGGCGAGGTTCTCTTCTATCGTGATCTGGCACGCCATCTCGGTTCGGATCAACCGTTCTATGGATTACAGCTACGAACTCTGAATGGTATCCAGATGCCCCACAACACGGTCGAGGAGATGGCGGCTCACTACATTGAAGAGATGCGTACCCTTCAGCCGGAAGGCCCTTATTCTCTGGGGGGCGCATCCTTCGGAGGCCTGGTGGCATTTGAGATGGCGCAGCAGCTTCATGCGCAAGGGCAACGGGTGGCTCTGCTCGCATTGTTTGATACCTATGGTCCGAAGGCTAGATTTTCGGCGGGTGTCACTGCGCGCCGCCGTCAGATTGATTCTTTAAAACAGAGAATGGAAATTCACTTTCATAACCTGAAGATGCTTGAGGCGAAGGACAGACTGACCTATTTTTCGCAGAGGGCGGGAAAGATTCCAAAGATAGCCAAGCAGAATATCAAGAATAAGTACCGGAAATATGCCCCTAAGTTTTACCAAGCCATCGGGCGTGCATTGCCTCCTGCGCTCGAGAAAACTCATGATCTCATCGGCCACGCGCACACCGATTATTGGCCGCGAATCAGAACCTATCCGGGCCGGTTGACCATCTTTCGGGCCAAGGTGCAGCTCCCCGGTATTAGTCCTGACCCGACGATGGGCTGGGATGGATATGCTGCTGAAGGGCTGGAGATACACGAGGTTTCCGGCTTTCACGGAGCCATCATTGTGGAACCCCACGTTCGATTCCTGGTTGAAAAACTGAACGAATGTTTTGCCAGGGCGCGTGCAAGGGATGAGGGATGAAAGAAGGGCTGTCGACGATGTGTTGATGGTTTATTCTTTCATTCGCTTGAGCAGTAACTTTCGGAGTGTGACGATTACCACAATAGCAGCAACTCCCTGGCTGGCTTCGTTCAAGCCAAATTCACGTGCGCGCGTGCGTCTGATCTGTTTCCCGTATGCCGGCGGCGGGGCGCATATTTATCGCGCGTGGCCTGACGGATTACCGGCGAGCATTGAGGTCTGTCCGATCCAACTTCCCGGACGCGGTGCCCGCATGATGGAAGCGCCTTTTACTCAAATGTCGTCGCTCGTCGAAGCCGCTGCCGAGGCCCTGCTGCCGTATTTGGACAAGCCGTTCGCTTGCTTCGGTCACAGCATGGGTGCGCTGGTGAGCTTTGAGTTTGCTCGTCGGCTTCGCAGCCAAAACGGCCCACAACCAAATCACATTTTCGTTTCCGGATGTTTCGCACCTGACATTCCTGATCCTGATCCGCTCCATACCTTACCGGATGCCGAATTGCTGGCAGAGGTGCGTCGCCTGAACGGGATACCCCAAGAGGCGCAAGAGAACGCTGAACTGATGCGATTGATGCTCCCCACCTTACGGGCAGATTGCACGGTTACCGAAACTTATACTCCCACGCAGGAACCCCCGCTTGATTGTCCCATCTCCGCGTTCGGTGGCTTGCAGGATCAGATGGTCAGCCGCGATGACCTTGAAGGCTGGCGTCAACAGACGACTGCTTCCTTTGCGCTGCGGATGTTTCCCGGTGACCATTTTTTCTTGCAGACAGCCCAACCAGTCCTCCTTCAAATACTCGCTCGCGAATTACAGTAACTCGTCGCTACAATAGTGCCGGAAGTGGATAGGGCGTTGCTGATAATATGGGAACCACACGACGTGACGGGCGTGTAACGACGCGGGCTGCCATCCGCCGGGACGGTGTACAATATCGCCCCGGTTGACTCTCCCTCTGGGTCGTAGCCGGTTCGTGCACGCAATTTCGCAAAGAGACATTGAAAGAGTCCGACGCAGCCGATAATCAGAAGCCTGCCGTTGCTGATGAGCGCCATAATCTCCATCGATGAACTGCTGATGTCGGTCGCGGCGGACGCGGCGGACGCGCCGTCGGCACCGGCAATCGTTCCTGATGAGCATTCGGATCATCATCTGTTGGAGTTGACGCTCGCCGGCGACGAAGCGGCTTTCGCGGAATTGGTCAGACGCTACCGCCATCAGATTACGAACTACGTCTACCGCATCATCAATGATTACGAAACGGCGGTCGATCTGTCGCAGGAAACCTTTCTGCGAGTCTACCGGGCGGCGGAGCGGTATCAATCGAGCTACGCTTTTTCGACGTACATTTACCGCATCGCAACCAATCTGGCGATCAGCGAGTTGCGGCGGCGGAAGCGGCGGCGACTGGTTTCGCTGACCGGCTTCTTTCAGCGCCACGATCAGTCAGGCGAGGCGCGCGAGTTTGATCCGCCGGACGCGCAACCGTTGCCGGACGCGACCCTGGTGGCCGACGAACGCCGGCGGGCGGTTGCGCGCGCGATTGCGACGCTGCCCGATAAATACCGCGCGCCGTTGGTGCTGCGTGATGTCGAAGGACGCAGCTACGAAGAGATTGCGCAGATTCTGGCGATGAGCGAGGGCACAGTAAAGTCGAGAATTAACCGGGCGCGCAACTTCCTGCGCGACAAGTTGCAAGCGCATTTGTAGAGGACAAGGAATCTGATGAGGTCTATGAACTGCGAAACATTTCGGGCCGAGATTGATGTGTCCGACCGGCGTTCGCGACCGAGTGCGGGCGCGGCGGCCCACCTCGCGCGATGCGCCATGTGCGACATCTTTTACCGCGAGCGGATGACGCTTCGCGGACTCGTTGGCGAATTGGAAATGGTGCTCGCGCCGGCGGATTTTGAATTCCGTTTGCGTGCTCGGATGGCCTCCGAGAAAGATCGTCAAGGCGGGCGGGGCGGCACACGTTGGGGCTTTGCGCCCGGTGCGCTGACAATCGCGCTGCCCGCCTGTTGCGCGCTGATCATCGGTCTGGCGGTCAGTCAAAACTATCGCCGACCACAACTCACCGACAACATCGCAAAGCCTCCGACAGAAACTGTCGCCGTCGTTTCTCTGCCGAACGTGAACCCCGTCAATCACGAATCGACCGCCGGTTCGGCCTCGTCTATGGAAACGATTCGTTCACAGACAGCGAGGCCGTCAATATCGCGGCGCATCAATCCAAGCGGACGCCGCCTGCAAGCTACGGCGCGCACGCCCAGCCTGCGTGTCGCGCGTGTCGCGTCTGCGGGTGTGAATGAAGTAGTTGATTCGACTTCGCTGAGTGTGCGCGGGGCGGGCGTCATTGAGGCCAGGCCGTTGGTCGGCGTGCCGATGAGCACGGCCCCCCAGACGGTGATGGTGGCTGTACGTGACGCCCGCGGCGTCGATCAAATTGTCTCTATCGCGCCGGTCAGCTTCGGCGCGCAGCAACTTGTCGAACGCGCGGACGCGACAGCGCAAGTCTCCGCGCCGGCGAAAGAAGTCGTGTGGTAAATAAGGAAAGCAAAAGTAAAAAGGCAAAAGTGAAAGCCGGTCATGACGGGGATTGTGTTTAATCTTGAGGCCGCAAAACATTTGCTTAGGTAGTTATTCAATGATGAAATCGTCGCGTCACAAGATGGGTCATTTGCACAAGGCATATTATCTGCGTGCGCGCCGGGCACGCTTGGGCCTACGCTGTGGTGTCCGCCATGCGCTGAGTGTCGTATGCTTTGTCATCACCGCATTCATGACGCAGACACAAGCGGCGATGCTTACGCGACACACTTCAACTCCATCGTCGCCGTCACAGTCTGAGAAAAAGCAGGAAGAGATTAAGCGAATCAGACGGACAGGGCCTGTCACGCCGCCGCGGTCGATTGGTTCGCCGAACGGCGCGGCCTCTGCCGCTCCCGCTGCTATGACGACCCCGGCGAAAACGTCTCCACCGACGGAGATGCCGCCGCCGCGACGCGCATCGTCTGCTGCGCCCACGCGCGCTGTCATCACGCCACGCGCTGCTGCCGTCATGACGAAATCTTCTTTGCCTCCACGTGCGCCGCTGCCGCCCGCCGAAGTCGTGACCGTCATTCACCGTCTGAGCGGTTGGAAGTTGCTGGCGTGGTTCGCGTCGAAGCGTTCGCCGGTGATCGAGGTTGATGATCTGCCGCTGAATGCGGACGTGCATACCAACATCGTCGCCGGGTTCGTCGCGGGTGACGGGCGCGCGGTGGTCGCGCATCTCGGACAGGCTGAAGCCGAAAACTTCGCCGCGCCGCCGAACCTCTTGATGGAACCTGTCGACGATACGGGCCGGCCCGAGTTGCTTGTCGTGCGGCGCGACGGGCGGCAGTTCAAGGCGCGCTTCATCGGACTCGACGCCGGCACCGGGCTATCGCTCCTGGAAGTTCAGTCGCCGATTATGCAACCATCGCTGTCCGCTGCTGCCCCGCCCGCTCCGATCAACATCGGCCAGCGCGTGCGTCTCTTCGCCCCGACGCCGGTTATCCGCACGCCATTAGTCCTTATGTCAGTCGTCCCCGCACCACTCGCCCTGACTCCGACGCTGCCTGCGCCATCGAAGGCAACGGTGGTTGCGTCGGTTGCGCCGGCCACGACCACGCCGACAACCGTGGGCAAGACGATCTTTTTTGACATCAGTGAAGTCGATGGTCAATTGACATCAGTGAAGCGGTCGCTGGCCGGCCATGCCGTGCGGGCCGGGGTGCGTGCCGACGGATTGACGCCTTCGTGGACGGGAGCCGTGGTCACTGACGTGTCGGGCGCGCTGGTTGGCATCGTGGGTCGTGGCGCAGCCGGAGATGTAAATCTGATTCCTGGGGATGCGGTGCGCGGTGCGACGGCGCGGTTGCTGGCCCGGCGCGCGAGCGTGTCGCAGCCGTGGTTCGGCGCGCGAGGTGATTCGGTCGCCACTGCCGACCCGGAACAATTGCTGCTCCACGGATGGTCCGAGGAGCAAGCGAGGTCGCTCAGGCACAAGCCGCGCGGGGTGTTGCTGACAGCGGTCGCGCCGGGAACTCCGGCCTCGCTCGCCGGACTCCGCAGCGGTGATGTCATCGCGCGCGTCAGCGAGCATGAACTGAGCGGAGTCGATGATTTCACTTTTCTGTTGAAAGACGCGGGCGCCGGTTCGACGCTCGACCTGACGGTGCTGCGGGCACTGGTCTCTGAACCGTTGAAGCTATCCGTGACGCTCAGCGAGTCCGAGAATCCGGTCTTCGCCACCGAGCAAGCCGAGGCCGAAAGCGTGCGGAGCTTAGAAGCCATTCTGCGGGCGAGGGAACAGAGCCTGCGCCAAACGGAAACGGAACTCTCCACACTCGTTGAAAAAGCGCAGCTTGAAGCAGATGCCGCGCGCCGCCACAAAGATCAATCTCGCTCCGCAGCATCGAGCCGGCAATTGCTCGACGCGCGGAAGAAGCTGGACGATACGCGCCGGAGTCTGCTCGACACGACGCGGCTCATGACCGAGGCGGCGAACAAAACGGCGCTGGCCGAAAAGCGTGTGGCCGATTCGTACCTCGCATCCGGTGTCCGGGTATTCAATAAGCCGCAACTCGTTGATGGGCTGCAAGCGGTTGCCATTTCGTCGAGGATGGCCGCGCGTTTCAACGCCGCCAGGGGGCTACTCATCATCGGGGTGCGCCAGGGCAGCGCGGCCTCCGCCAGCGGCCTGCGTTCCGGTGATGTCATCGAGACCATCAACGGTCAGCCGTTCTCCGACTTCGTGATACGGCTTAATCAAAACCTTCCCATCGACGAGCATGCCGACCTCGCTCTCGGACTCGTCCGCGAAGGCAGAAAAATCTCCCTCAATCTTTCCCCACGCGGCGCAAACAAATAACGGCGAGCGTCCGCCTCACTCGGACATCGTCTGGCCGACTATCAATCGACACTAATCGATGAAAAGCCGGGCGATTGAAAATCGCTTCAGTTGTGCTACTCTAGCCGCCCTAAACCGCTCGTTGTTTCAAATCGCTGATTGCTCGTGGAAGGCGTCATCGCTGTTACCATGCTGCACAAAGCTGTCGACTCTTATCACAATTTGCTTGCCAAAAAAGAACTCGCGGAAGCGTCGCGTGCGATGCTGGACGAGGGGCTGGAGCGCGCCAAATTGATCTTCGGTGGACGTCGTCTGTCGCCTTATCTGCGACCGCACTTCGTCACCGAGGAAGATTTCGCGCGCGTCTGTTCGATCTGCGAAACCGTGTGGAGCGCGATTCAAAAGGTGAAGGATGCCGCCGTTCAAGACTCCGCGCTGATCAACGAACTCGGCCTCAACGAAATCGAGCGCGATTTAGTCAGCATCGACCCCGGTTACGTCACGGTCTCTCCGACCGCGCGGCTCGATTCGTTCCTGACCGATGAAGCGTACAGCTTCGTCGAGTTGAACGGTGAAAGTCCCGCCGGCATCGCGTATGCCGACGCGGCTTACGAAATCTTTTCCGCGCTGCCGGTGATGCGACGGTTCGCGGAACAATATAATGTGCGTCCGCTCTCCGGGCGGCGTCTGATGCTCGACACGCTGCTTAGCGCGTACACCGAATTTCTGGGGCGTCGGCCCGACTCTGAACCACGCATCGCGATTGTCGATTTCAGAGGACTACCGACGGAAAAAGAGTTCGAGCTGTTCAAGGAGTACTTTGAATCGCAGGGCTATCCGGCGATCATCAGCGCGCCCGATGAGTTGGAGTTCTCCGGCGGCAAACTGCGCTCTGGCGACTTCGAAATCGACATCGTTTACAAGCGGCTATTGGTGAATGAATACCTGCCGGTGATGGAGGCACATCCGGCATTGCTCGACGCCTATCGCGCGCGCGCCATCTGCATGGTCAACAGCTTCCGCTCGAAGCTGATTCACAAAAAGGCGCTCTTCGCGGTGTTGACCGACGAGCGGTACGCGACGCTGTTTGCGGCAAACGAGCACACGGCCATTAGCCGTCACGTCCCCTGGACGCGCCGCATGCGTGACAGTCGGACGACTTACCGAAACGGGCAGATTGACTTGGTGGAATTTACCGCCGCGCATTCCGACAAGTTAGTGTTAAAGCCGAACGACGATTACGGCGGTCACGGCATTTACATCGGCTGGAACTCGGACCGGGCGGCGTGGGACGCGGCGATAGAACACGCCCTCGCCAACGGCGACTACATCGTGCAGGAGAGGGTCAAAACCGCGCGTGAAACTTTCCCGGCTTTACAGCCGGATGGCACCATCGAGTTCGCCGAACAACTCGTCGATCTCGACCCGCTACTCTTCAACGGCAAAGTCGGCTCGGCATTCACCCGGCTCTCTTTCACCGAATTGGCTAACGTCTCGTCGGGTGGCGGGATGGTTCCGACTTTTATCATCAGCGAAAAAGGCACCGGCGGGGATTGATCGAGGCGGCGTGCGAGAAACTCCGGGCAGCTCGCTTCACCTGTCTTCAAAGCTTCAGCATCAGAGGAATCAAACGTGGCAGACGAACGAGATGACGATAGTGACGACGCGACACCGACGCCCGACGAGCGACGCCAGACGAGACGCGCGCGTTTAATCCTTGATCTGTTTTTCAACGGAACTGATTTGACCGGCGTCGCCAGCATCGATGACATCAGCCTCGGCGGGCTCTACATGAAGACGCAGGAGTTCATTCCCGAAAATTCGCTGCTGACATTGCGCATTCCGTTCGCCGAGGGCGACGTGATCGTCAATGGCGAAGTCGTTTACACGAGGCCGAAGGACGGCGTCGGCATCCGCTTTCACGGACTCAAGGATGTCGACCGCGATGTCATCAAACGCGCGCTCGCCGGCAAGTGACGCGCGGAAGCGAAGAGCCGTGTTTGTCATGGCCGCAGCTTGCCGCTGAGACGCGCGTTGCGCTGGGCCGCACGCTGGAATGTTTGTACGAGAGACGTGACCCGTCGGCAGCGTTCGATGCGCTCGCCGTCGACAAACAACAGGCGTTGCTGCTCTTCGTCCGGCGTCTCGGCCAACTCGAATTATGGTCAGCCGTCAGGCGCGTCGTGAATGTTTACGGCCAGGGTGGCGTCGGCATTGATTTTGAAGCATCGCCGCACTTTGACTCGACGCTCCGCCGCCGGTCTGACTTGACGCGGTTGCTGGCGGCCCGTCGGGGATGCGTGATCGGCTTTCGCGAACGACGACGCCCCCGTGTCGCGCTCCACTTCCTGCGATGCGCGCCAGCAGAGCAGGGTGGATGCCGCTGGTCGGTACACTTCGACTTATACAACCCCGTAGCTTCGCCGTCCTCGGCGTGGCGCCACATCTACTACGAAAGCCTGCGTCAGGTGACGCCGGATTGGCGGATCATTAAAAAGGAATTGGCGGATTAAATCTTACCCGCGAAGCATCATCCGCATTAATGTTTGATTGAGGAGACAAGAAGAATCCATGTTGGAACAATACACACTCGGCATCGAGGAGGAGTTCCAGATCGTTGACCCGCAGACGCGCGAATTGCGTTCGCACGTTTCGGAGTTTCTCGACGAAGGACGGATGTTGCTGGGTGAACAGATCAAACCGGAGATGATCCAGTCAATGATCGAAGTCGGGACGGGTATCTGCCGGAACATTCAAGAGGCCCGCGTCGACATCACACGGTTGCGCGCCATCATCTCGTCGCTGGCGCGCAAGAACGGGTTGGTGATTGTTGCCGCTTCGACGCACCCCATCTCGCACTGGCAGGATCAGACGATCTTCGACGACAAGCGTTACCAACTGCTGGTCGAAGAGATTCAGATGGTCGCGCGTTCGCTGTTGATCTTCGGTCTTCACGTCCACGTCGGCGTCGCCGATAAGGAGCGCGCGATTCACATTATGAACGCGGCGCGCTACTTCCTGCCGCACGTGTTGGCGCTGACCACCTCGTCGCCATTCTGGCTCGGACACAACACTGGATTGAAGTCGTATCGCTCCGAAGTCTTCAAAAAGTTTCCGCGCACAGACATCCCCGACCACTTCGATTCACACTCATCCTTTCAGCGTTACGTCGAGTTGCTGGTCAAGACGGGGTGCATCGACGACGGCAAAAAAATCTGGTGGGACGTCCGCCCGCACCCTTACTTCCCGACGCTCGAATTCCGCATCTGCGATATTCCGACGCGCGTCGACGACACGATTGCCATTGCCGCGCTTTTTCAAGCGATTGTCGCGAAACTCGATTCGCTGATCGAAAAAAACCTCGGCTTCCGACTCTATCGCCGGATGCTGATTCAGGAGAATAAGTGGCGCGCAGTGCGTTGGGGACTCGACGGTAAGATGATTGACTTCGGCAAGCAGAAAGAGGTTCCGGTGCGCGACTTGATTCTTGAACTGCTGGAGTTTGTCGACGACGTGCTCGACAGACTCGACTCGCGCAAAGAGGTCGAGCACATCCACACCATCTTGCAGCGCGGCACATCCGCCGACGAACAGCTCAAGGTGTATGAAGAGACGGGGAGCCTCCCATCAGTCGTCGATCATCTCATCCAACGCACGATGGAGAACGTTCCGCAGGAAGTGTGATGCTCTGACACCGCCGAGCACTTAAACGTGACAGGTGACAGGTGACAAGAGGGGACAGGCAGCATCGCACTGCTGCGGTCATAATCTCCTTGCCGGGCCATACGAGCGAACCCGCTGTTGAAAGACTTGTGCCACCCGGCATCAACATTGATTTACCTGTCACCTGTCACTAGACCTCTTGCAAAAGTAAAACATCCGTTCGTTTAGAGCGGTTCAGGTGTCAGTGTACGGGAAAAGCTTAAGCTAAACCGTTGATTTTAATGAACCGTAATCCCGTACATTCGAAAGGGAACCGCTCTAGTGGAGAGGGTACTGTCAACTTAAACAAAATTTGCCATTTTTGGATACACTATGTTGAGGTCAGGAACATTGCGAGTCCCTCTAATTGCTACCATCTTCGTTGAATGTTTAAGTTGACAACACCGTCGGGTGGGATCATTACTACTTTCTGAACGTGCTAAGAAATCAGATGCGCTCGCCCCATCTGATTACCAAGGCGACGAACTTCGAGATTAAAACTTGTATTAGATTTGCATAATGGAATGATATGGATCAAGAAACATACCGCACGACCAAAGAGCAACTCGCTGAATGGATCGGGATCGGATTAAAGCAGGACGGAGTGATAGAGGATCACGAGTATCCGCTGAGCAGACCTTACCATCAATCCGAGTACCGCTGCTGTGCTTTGGGCTTGGCACTGACGGGTAAAATCGGAAGCCCTGAGAAAGCCTACCGGGCTTTGCATGAACGAGTCGAATCACCGCAGGACTACCTTTCTGCCTTTGCCTTCCTGCTGGATATTTCCCGTGAGCGGTCAGAAGCGATTGACAACGAACATTGCGAACGGAGAATATCGGCCAGGTCAATCGCTGACAGACTTCGCAAGCGGAGTATTTAGGCGACAGATGTCTAGTACTACAGTTGTAGATTTTTGTATTTCGCTTTTCGCCGCTTGTAGTGGCTTCTTTTGGCTTGCGCCTGGTGTCTCCGCCTCCATTCCGACCACCATATGACATCTTCCTTTCTGGGCATTTCTCCCCATACCAGCCACCACAGCAAGCGCCTGACTTCCGGCACTGTCAGCGGGATCAGTCCCTCGGCGGCGCGCCTCTTTTTCTGGTGCGCCCCTTTTTTTCCGCCCCGCCCCTTGCAGAGCATGGGCGCGCATCACCGTCAGATATGCATGCGCCAGCATGGCTAATGTGATATGCCGGTACCAACCATGCCAGCTCCGCACTTCGTAATGATCTAACCCCACTTCACCTTTCGCGCTCTGAAAACTCTCTTCAATTGCCCACCGCGTTCCCGCCACTCGAACCATCTCGGCCAACTTCGTGTTCCGTGGGGCAAACACCACGTAGAAGGCCAACTCCTCAGGTTTATTGATCTTCCGTCGCACGAGCAGCCAGCGCCCGTCTTCGATCATGATGCTCGTCAAAGGTAGCTGCGCCCACTCGTAAAGTCGTGGCCCTTTCGCCCCCTCCCCGGCACTCATTACAGTCCACGCTTTCTCCGGGATTTGCTTGAGCAGACTATTGATCCGCACCTGTCGAAAGCCAACCCAGACATGCTGGCTGGAGCCGACCGCCAGCACATGGAAAAGATTCTGTTCCTCTAACCAGACCCGCAAACGGCGGTCATTCCCATAGACTTCATCTCCTGTCACCCACTTGCATGGCACACCTGCTGAAAGTGCGCGTGCGATCATTTGCCTGGCCAACTGCGGCTTGGTCGCAAACTCTGCCTCCTCTGGCACTCCCGCTTCGCTACGCCGCTCTTTGTTTTCCGCCCATACTTTGGGCAGGTACAACTCTCGATCAAGGAAGGTCCGCCCTTTGCTGCTCGCATAAGCCAGAAAGACGCCGACCTGGCAGTTCTCAATCCGCCCGGCCGTCCCACTGTATTGGCGCTGCACACCGGCTGATTTCTCCCCTTTCTTCAGGAAGCCTGTTTCGTCCACGATCAGGACGCCCGGCTTGTCTGCGAGGTGCTCGATGACGTACTGCTGGAGGTCATCCCGCACTTCATCAGCCGACCACTGCGCACGTCCGAGCAGATGTTGGATGGCGTAGGGAGTTGCGTCGCCGGCCTGTTCTGCCAGTTGCCAGCCGTTCTTCCGCTCGACTGGCGAGAGTAGACCTTTGAGATAAGCCAGGGCGTGCTGCCGTGGCTCATCGCGGGAGAAACGATTTTTAATGAGCGCAAACATGGAAGCGAGTTCTTGTGCCCAGGCCGCAGCTTGAGCGGTAGTTTTCTTAGCTTGAGAGGAGATATTATTCTGAGTCATAGAGCCCCACATGAGCAGCGGAATGGGGCCATCATATCCTTTTCATAAGTGCAACTGTAGTACTAACCAAAAGAATCTCGTTGGCAACAACGCATTATACGTTGTTGTCCGCTTGACCGTATTTATACGTTGATGCTGGGAGAGACGTTGCCACGTTAGCCTTCGACAACATTCACCGATAAAGAATTGGAAATCATGTGCGCCATCTGGGAGATGGGCGAGGCGACGGTCAAGCAGATTCAAGAGCGGCTGCCCGGCGCCTTCGCCTTAAACGTCACACCCCGCACAGTTGCTTTCCACAAGTACACCATGATGGAACAGCTTCATGTCAGGAGCAGTGCTGAACTGATCCAGTATGCGATGAAGGGCCAGCGAAACATGTCAGCGCCGACACACACGCGGCGTGTGCACCTGCAAACGGTCCGGGTACGCGACCTGCCGCAGCGTCGCACCCTGGTGTCCCAGTTGCCCGCCGGCGTGCTTGCCTGATTTACGGTGTAAGGAGCGCGTGCGCCGCACTGCATTAGCAGCTTTCACGCCCGGCCGATCCAAAGACGGGGGCAGCCCAGAGTTGTGCGAGTCGCGCCGCACATTTTGCGGTGCCATCTCACTGCCCTGCCGCTCGCGTTGCGCCAACTCGACTTGCAGTTCCTGGATGCGGCGCGTCAACTGGGAGTTCAACATCTCCTGCTTGAGCAACTGCGTTTTCAGCCGCTCGACCCGCCTGGCGAGCTGACCGAAGTCCTTTAACAATCGGTCGATCGTGTACTGCTGGCGATGCCCGACGTGGCGCTCGACTCGGCCAGATTGTGACAGCAGTTGCTCGACGAAGTGCAGCATCCGCTCAAACCCTGAGTGATAGAGCTCGTAAAGTTGCTGGCGGGTAAGCATGTGGCGCACGCTACGGCCGAAACGTGACCTTCGGGT
>JALZJL010000185.1 GCA_030859785.1 Acidobacteriota bacterium | reverse complement strand
CGGGCCGCGGCGGGCGCGTCGTCCACGAGACGGAGTAGGCGAGGCCCGGTACAGACTTCAACACACGCCGGATCAACGTCCCTTTGCCACCGCCCGACGGTGCGCAGATGATGAAAAATATGCCCGGCGCGCCTGAACCAACCGCCGGAGGAAGGTCGACGTCGCCGCCGTCCGGTCTCGCATCACTCGACATTCTGCACCTGCTCGCGGAGCTTTTCGACCTCAGCCTTAATCGCCAGCGCCGACTCTTTGATGGCGACGTCGGTCGATTTGGAGAGCACCGTGTTGGCTTCGCGGTTCAATTCCTGAAGTAAAAAGTCGAGCCGCTTGCCGACTTCGCCGGATGCGTTGAGGCTGTCACGAAACTGCGTGACGTGGCTGCGTAGCCTAACCAATTCTTCGCTGATGTCGCTGCGGTCGGCGAGAAAGGCGACTTCCTGCGCGAGTCGTCCCTGATCGAGTTCGACCACTTCCAGTCCGTCGCGGGCGAGCAACTCGCTGACTCGCCGTTGAAGGCGTGCGCGGTAGGCATCGACCTGGCTGCCGGCGACGGCTTCGATGATGGGGATGTGGCGCTCGACCTCGTCGAGGCGTCCGTGCATCTCGACGGCGAGCGCCGCGCCTTCGCTTTCCCGCATCGCTTCCAATTCGTCGAGCGCCGCGTCGAGGGCACGCTCGACACCCGTGACCATCTCTTCGCTCAAACCGTCGCGCGCCGTCTGCATCACGCCGGGCAGCCGCGCGAGCACGTTTAAGTCAGGCTCGCCCGACAGCGCGTAATCTTTTTGCAGTGTGCGCAGCGCCTCGATGTAGCCGGCAATCAGTGGTCGGTTCAGTTCGTAGAGCACCGCCCCGGTGCGCTCGAAAGTAACCTGCACGTCGACGCGGCCACGCGACAGACGCTCGCCGATCTTGCGTCGGATCACGCCCTCGACGCTTGATAGTTCCGCGCCGGTTCGCAGATGAACATCGAGAAAACGATTGTTGACGGTTTTTAAGTCAACCGCTGCCGCAAAGTCCTGGCCCGTCATCGAGCCGCGTCCGAAGCCGGTCATTGATTTCATAAGCGCAAAATAGTCAATCCTGAAACGGTGAATGGAAATAAGTATCAAGGCAAAAGCAAACAGTTTTCAGTTTTGAGCTGAAAACTGAAAACTGTTCGATGGATTTGTTGATCGTTCATGATTCACGAATCGCCAGAACCTCCGCTTCCTCTTCGTCGGCGAATTGTAATTCGTACAGACGATGGTATGTGCCGCTCAGCGCGAGCAACTCGTCGTGCTTACCCATCTCGATGATGCGGCCCCGCTCAATGACGACGATCAAATCAGCGCGGCGGACGGTCGAAAGGCGGTGGGCGATGACGACGGTCGTCCGCCCACGCACCAAATTAGCGAGGGCTTTTTGCACCAGCCGCTCAGATTCGGCGTCAAGAGCCGAAGTCGCTTCATCAAGCATCAGCACCGATGCATCGGCCAGCACCGCGCGGGCAATCGCGAGGCGCTGGCGTTGTCCACCGGAGAGAAAGATGCCGCGCTCGCCCACCACCGTGTCGTAACCCTGCGGCAGTTCCATGATGAAATCATGCGCGAACGCCACGCGCGCTGCCGCCTCGACATCCGCGGCGGTCGCGTCCGGTCGTCCATAAGAGATGTTATAGCGAACCGTATCGTTGAACAGCACCGTCTCCTGCGTGACCGGCGCAATCTGTTTCCGCAGGCTGGCAAGTCGGATGTCGCGCAGGTCGACGCCGTCCCACGTCACCGCACCGGCATTCGGGTCGTGGAAGCGCGGAATCAGTTTCGTCAAGGTTGATTTGCCGCCGCCGGACTCGCCGACCAGAGCGACCATTCGGCCCGCCGGAATCCGTAGCGACACGTCGCGCAAGACGGGGCGCGACTCATTGGCGTAATCGAAAGAGACGTGGCGAAGTTCAATCGCGTCGCCGAGCGGCCCCACCTCGACGGCATCCTGCTTCTCTTTAATCTCGGCGTGTTCGTCCAACACCTCCCAGACATGGCGCACCGCGGCGAGCGCTTGCTCCATGCCATTGTGCAGACGCGACAGTTTGCGCATCGGGTCATAGCTGCGAAAGAGGAAGAACAGAAATGCGATGAAGTGTGCGCTCGCCATATTACCGAGAAGGATTTCGCGTTGCCCAAAGTAGAGCAGCACGACGACCGCGAGAATGCCGATCATCTCGATTGTCGGCGGCGCGAATCCGTTCACTTTCGCGGCGCGAAGGTGCGCGCGCATGATCTGCCGGGCGACGATGTGGAAGCGTCGGCGTTCGCGTGCTTCGGCGTTGTAGGCTTTGACGATGTGCTGGTTGGCGAGCGCCTCCTGTGCGGTGTCGACCAGGCGCTGGCTGCCTTCGAGCGACTCGCGCGAGAGGTTGCGGAGCGCCCGCCCGAAGCGCGCCGTCAGTAGCCCGACGATGGGCGCAATGATCAGCGAGCCGAGCGTCAGACGCCACGAATAGTAGAAAGAGGCGCTCAGGAAAGCGATCAGCGTAAAGCTTTCGCGAAGCATGTCGCGGAGCGTGTGCGAGACGGCGGCCTCGATAGCGGCGGCTGACGAGACGAGGCGCGAGACGAGATAGTTGCTGCGGTGGCGCTCGAAGAAATCCGCTGACTGCCCGTGAAGGTGCGCGTACATATCGTCTCGCAGGCGCAACACCGACTCCTGGCCGACGCGCGCCATTAAGTACGTCGATAAATACTCGGCGACGCCTTTGGCAATTGTGAAGAGAATCAAAAAAATGGCGATGCTGCGCCACGCGGCGAGGCCCGACTCAGGAATAAATCTTTGCAGACCGAAGAGCGTCGGAGTGCGCCCGGCGGCGGAGCCGTCGCTTAAGGCTTGGTCGAAGATCGGAACGATCAGCGCGCCAATCGATGTTTCGAGCAAGCCGACCGCGATCATCGCGACGGTCGCAAGTGCGAACTTCCCGCGGTGGGGTTTGAGGTAGGCGATGAGTCTCTGAAAGTCTCGCATCGTGACTTCGTGCCACACCGGCGCGCTGCCGAATCAACCCGTCTGGACATGGGGAATAAAAGGTGGAATTGCTTGCCGCTGGTAAACGGCAACTATACGTATCGACCTCCGGCAACGTCAAGAAGCGGTCATCGGCGCGTAGCGTCATTCCTTTGCGTAATCTCGTCTGCGTGATGAGCGTCACTGCATGATGATCGTAAGCTGCTCACATCGCCTGTTTCACGGCCCGTGGGAACGCGGATTCACGCCGATTCAATGGATTGTATTTCTGCTCCGCGTTCGTCCGCGTCAATCCGCCGCCTGTTTTTGTCTCCCTTGACTTAACCACTACCAGCCACTACCCACGAGCCTTCTCAACTCTGGCAGACAACATTAGCGTGACGCGCGGTCAAAAGCCATTTGCCTTTTCTCTTCATCCAGATATTTGTGTAGCGGCGGCGCAAGGTTTGTCCGGCTTGCGGAGCGTTTTCGGCGAGAACGATTGTTTCGCGTCCCATCATGATAACGGTTTTTTCGTGAATCAAAACCGTCTCGACTTCCCGCACGAACGAAGAGTAGTTGACAACGCCGGAACGAATTAATTCTTTGACGGCTTCTCTGCCTTTGCTGATTTCGCCGCGCGGATTGTTGACGGTAAAATCCTCGGCGCAAAGCGT
>JALZJL010000174.1 GCA_030859785.1 Acidobacteriota bacterium | reverse complement strand
TTCCTGTCGGTAAGCGCAAGCAGATCGCCGCTTACACAGGTGAACTGATCCGTGGTCAACGACGGATCGCCGAGCGCCTGCGTGCGCAGACGGCAACCGGGGTGGTGAAGATCATCCGCCTGGGGTGGAGCACACGCGCCATCGACGCAGAAGTCGGCGGCGACGCGACCGCTTTCATCAACCACAGTTGTGCACCTAACGCCTACATGCGCGAGGGGCCGGGCGACCGGGTGATGTTCTTCGCCCTAAGAGACATCGCGGCAGGAGAGGAGATCACGATTGACTACCGCGACCCGGAGCATCCGCCTGTGGGTGGTTGCCGGTGCGGTGCGCCGCAGTGTCGAATGAGCCGCCGTCGCGCGACGTGAAAAACATTCACTTGGCCGATGCACCTTTCGTTGCGTGCCCGGGACGGCTTCAGCAGCCCTACATCGTTCAAGAACACCAACTCCCGAGCTGCGTTGATTGAAACTTTGAACGAACCAGATAGGGACGTTCGCAGCCCGCTTCAAAAAGGGTCCGATCACCGGTCTTATGGACGATAGGCTTTGCACAAAAAGTCGAAAATGCATGCATATGTTGTGTGGGCACATGGCAGCATCCTCAATATCTTGTGCCCGGTACCGACTTTTTGTGCAAAGCTTGGACGATAATAATCTACGCTCCTATCCGTCATGTCCTGCCTTTCACGATGCGCACCTGACGCAGAAGGGTGAGCACCTGCGCGCTCATCAACGTTGGTAAGTAGCATCTCTGAGAGCGGCTGTCGAAACCCTGCCCTGACATCTTGACTATGATCTCATCTTCACGTAAAGAGCAGAGCACCTCAGCTGATATATCAATCGGCGGAATACGTCATAGATGGAGAGGTTCGAAGAATGAAGGAACTACGAAATATCATCAGGCCGTGCCTGGTCGCTACGCTCTGCTGCATCATCATGATGCCGATGCTCGCCACGGCGCAATCCGATGCCGCAGATGAGACGGCGTTGCGCCTCCTCGCCGAAAAGTTTCTCGACAATTTTCAGAAAGAGGATGCCAATGGAGTGATGGCGCTCTGGAGTGACAAGTCTCCGCATATCGCCATCAACCAACAGTCATTGCAGCAAACCTTTAGCTCACTTGACCAGATCGAATTGAAAGCTATCACCATTCGTTATCTCAGCGCGCGGGATGGGCGAGCCATGCTCCGGGTGGCGGCGGAGATGAGTGCGGTGGATGCAAAGACGGGTCTCCCCGCCGAAGGATTAGGAAAGATTCACCGAACCTTACACTTCATTAGTGAAGACGGAAAGTGGAAGATACAGCAGTACCTAGTGAGTGAAGAAGATTTGGCTCACGCACTGGTTGTCGCGCAGACGGAGCAGGAGCAGGACGCACTGCTAAAAGACGATAAAGAATTGCAGACGGTTGAGTTGCGGAAGGCTTTAATCAAACATGGCGAAAATCTCATAGAAGAGCGCAAAATGCCCCAGGCACTGACTATCTTTGGTAGTGTTGCAAAAATTATTTTGCCTACTACATGTAGGGCTTGAGTGGCATCAACGAACTCAACATTTTGTGCAGCACGATACTTTTTGCAACACTACCGCAAACTGTTGCGTGTATGTCGCTGGCGACAAATACCCCAAACGGGCTTGCCGCCGCTTCCGGTTGTAAAACAGGTCGATGTACTCGGCGATGTCTGTTGAGGCTTCGGCGCGCGAATGGTAGCGGTGCTGATGTACGAGTTCGGTCTTGAGCGTTCCCCAGAAGCTCTCGACGGGTGCATTGTCATAACAATTACCCTTACGACTCATTGACGCTTGCATTTCGTAAGCGTGCAGCAACGCCTGGTACTCGTGACTACAATACTGCGAGCCGCGGTCCGAGTGATGGATCAGACCGGCCGCCGGACGTCGCACCGCGACCGCTTGTTCGAGCGCGCAGACGACGAAATCGGTCGTCATTCTCGCACCGAAGCTGCGCCCGACAATCTCTCCGGCAAACAAATCCTTGATCGCCGCCACATACAACCACCCTTCGGCGCTCGGCACATACGTGATGTCCGCCGTCCAGACCTCATCAGGGTGCGTCGTCGTGAAGCGTTGTGTTAACAGGTTGGGCGCGACCGGCAGCGCGTGCCGTGAGTCGGTGGTCGTCACACGAAAGCGTTTCTTATGTTGGACGCACCGCAAGCCGAGTTCGCGCCGA
Source organism: Acidobacteriota bacterium (assembly GCA_030859785.1). Taxonomy (GTDB): domain Bacteria; phylum Acidobacteriota; class Blastocatellia; order Pyrinomonadales; family Pyrinomonadaceae; genus JACDEG01. Next base: position 6,748 of record JALZJL010000174.1, on the reverse strand, counting down.
ACACTCTTGATCGTCCCGAGACTCGCCGCAAAGCCGTCGGCGGCAAGCTCTTTCTGCAACCGTGCTGCGCCGTAAGTGGCGCGCGTTCTGGCGTGCGCCGCCAGCGCCGCCAGCTTCATTCGCTCGCGTGATTGCGCGCGTTTGGATGGTTGCCTCGTCAGCCACGCATGGTAGCCGCTGCGGGAGACGCCGAGCACGCAGCAGAGCAGCGCGAGGGGGTAATCGAGTCGCAACTCCCAGATCACCGCGTACCTCGCAGCGACTCGGTCGCAAAGTACGCGGTGGCTTTTTTCAAGATGTCTCGCTCCATGCGCAGTTCGGCGTTCTCGCGTCGCAGACGTGACACCTCGGCTTGTTCATCGGTGACCACACGCTGAGCTCCGCTGGCACCGCCGCCGCGCGCCGCTGGAAGCTGTCCGTCTTTGGCGCGCTTCACCCAGTTTGCCAGCGTCTGCATGGACATTGATAAGCGGCGCGCGGCTTCGGCGATGCTCAAGCCGTCGCGCGTAATCAGCAACACCGCTTGTGTGCGATAGTCATTAGTGTAAACCTGTTTTGCTAACTGCTCTTTCATGATGTGAACCTCCATCTGTCGTTGCCGGAAAACATTAAAATCTTTTCCTTAATGGCGTCCACTTTTTTTTGCCTGCCTCAAACTGCATGCTGCTCAACGCCGCCCGGTGCCGCATCTCCCACTCCCAGCCGCCTCGCTACTACCACGTCTCTCACCCGTCTGACATACGTCCGCCGTTCTCGGCTCAGAACATTCACCTCAGGGTAAGGCCAGGACGTGATCCAACCCTATAGCTGATCTGCCATAGTCAGGATGGTGCTTAATTCTCGTTTCATAAATCAACTCTGCCTATCATTCAGTGCAATGCAAACTCGTATAGACATTCTATACGAAACAGTATATCTAAATCATACAGAATGTCTATAGGAGATGGTACATGGCGGGAAAGAAAACCGATCTGTTGCAAGGCACGCTTGATCTATTAGTGCTCAAGGCGCTGGCCCCCGGCCCGCTGCACGGACTGGGCGTCTCGCACCGCATCGAACAAATCACGAAAGGAACTTTTCAGGTCAAACCCGGCTCACTTTTTCCCGCTTTACATCGCATGGAAGAAGCGGACTGGCTCGTCTCCTCGTGGGGCGAGTCAGAGAACAACCGCCGGGCTAAGTATTACCGCCTGACCAAAGCAGGGCGACGCCAGCTGGAGGCTGAAACCCAGGACTGGCAGCGCATCGCGTTGGCAATCGCCAGCGCCCTGAAAGCGACGTAGGGAGAAGAAGAGATGATGCCACCACTACTGCCTCGCTTCTTGAGCCTCTGGCGCAACCTCTTCCACAAGGATGATGTGGAGCAAGAGCTGACCGAAGAAGTCAGTGCTTATCTGGAATTGCTGATCGAGACGAAGATCAAAGAGGGTCTCAAGCCGGAAGCGGCTCGGCGCGCGGCCTTGATTGAGCTGGGTGGCATGGAACAGGTCAAAGAGAGTGTGAGGGAGGTTAGAATGGGACATCACCTGGAAACCGTGTGGCAAGATATACGCTACGGCGTGCGAACGCTGCTCAAGCACAAAGGGTTCACCGCTGTGGCCGTACTCACGCTCGCTCTGGGCATCGGCGCCAACACGGCCATCTTCAGCCTGATTAACGTGGCACTGCTCAAGCCACTTCCATACCCCGACGCGGAACAAATAGTGAGCATCTGGGAGACGACGCCGGGCGGCAGCCGGAACTCCGTCTCCGGCGGGGTCTTCAAAGACTGGCGCGCCCACAACTCCAGGTTTTCGCACGTCGCGCTCTACAAAGACGTGCGGCTCAACCTGACCGGCGAGGGAACGCCGGAACACGTGGCCGGGTTACAAGTCTCCACCGAATACCTCTCGGTGTTGGGCGTCGATCCGCTGTTGGGGCGTGGCTTCGCGGCCGGGGAAGATGCCATGGGCGGCGACAACCGCGTGGTCGTGCTGGCTTATCAATTCTGGCAACGCCGCTACGGCGCCGACGCGCTCATCGTCGGGCGCACCGTCTCACTTAATCAAATTCCTTACACGGTCATCGGCGTGCTGCCGCCCGGCGCGCTGTTGCAAGACGAAGCCATGTTCCTGATGCCGTTCGTCATCGACGTCGATACGGATACGGTGAAATGGGCGCGCGGCTACCATTGCTGCGGCGCGCTCGGACGCCTCGCGCCGGGCGTGACGGCGTCCGAAGCGCAGGCGGAGTTACGAGTCATCAAACAACAACTCACGGCGGAGTACCCGCTTGATAGCAAAGACTGGAGCGTAGCTGTCGGCTCGCTCCAGGCGGACTTGACCGGCGACATGCGCGCGACGCTCCTCATCTTGCTGGGCACGGTGGCGCTGGTGCTGTTGATCGCCTGCGCGAACGTCTCCAATCTGCTGCGCGCGCGCGGCAACGCCCGCGCCAGGGAGATGGCGATCCGCACCGCGCTCGGCGCGAGTTCGTGGCGGACCGTACGCCAGCTGCTCGTCGAAAGTCTGCTGCTGGCGCTCGCGGGTTGCGCGCTTGGTTAGATATTGGCTGCCCTCGGGATTGAACTGTTGGCGAAAATGCTCATCGGTTTTGTTCCGCAGATGCTGCACCCCGAGCTCGACCTGAATGTGCTGGCGTTTTCGATCCTGATCGCGTGCGGTTGCGGGTTGTTGTTCGGCCTGCTCCCGGCCGTGCGCGCGAGCAAGCCGGATTTGAACCAGGTGCTGAAAGAGTCCGAGCGCGGCGCGCTGTCGGCCGCCGGGCGGCGTTCGCAGTCGATGCTGGTCGTCGCGGAGTTCGCGTTCACGCTCGTTTTGTTAATCGGGGCGGGTCTCTTTTTGCGCAGCTTCGTGCGGATTTTGGCGACCGACCCCGGGTTCAATACGCAGCAGACGCTGGCCTTCGATTTGTCGTTCCCCAAGTCGAAATACCCGCAGGCCGCAGACCAACAACGCTTCCTCGCCGACTTGAACCGGCGCATCGCGGCGCTGCCCGGCGTTGAAGCCGTCGGCGCGGCGACCACCCTGCCGCTGAGTAACCGCCTGCGCGGCAGTGCCGTGAGCCGGGCCGATAAGCCCGCGGACGGCGGCTACGGCGTCGGCGACGATTTCGTGAGCGGCGACTATTTTTCGGCGCTGCAAATCAAGTTGCTGCGCGGTCGATTGATCACCGAAGCGGATAACGTTCCCACGGCCCCGCCCGTGTTGGTGATCGGCGAGAAGGTGGCGCGCGACGTCTACCCGGACAAAGACCCGCTCGGCCAGACGCTCAACTATCAGGGCAAGTCCTACGAGGTCGTGGGCGTCGTGTCGCGCATCCGTCATCTGGGGCTGAACCTTGACCCGAGCCCTAAGATCTACGGCCCGCGCGCACATTTTTCTTACCCGACCGCCGGGATGGTGGTGCGCTCTTCGCTGCCGCCCCCCGCGCTCGTCGAGACGGTCAGAAAAACCGTCCTCGCGGCCGACCCCGATCAGCCCATCGCCAACGTCCGCACGCTCGCGGAGGCCGTCGACCGCTCGCTGGCGCGGCAGCGTACGACGCTCATCCTGTTGGGCCTGTTCGCGGCCGTCGCGATCACGCTGGCCTGCATCGGCATTTACGGCGTGATGTCGTACGCCACGGGGCAGCGCGCCCGCGAACTCGGCATCCGTGCCGCGCTGGGCGCGCGACGCGGCGACATCATCTGGTTGATCGTAAGCGGCGGGATGAAGCTGGCGCTGATCGGCATCCTCATCGGCTTGGCGGCGGCGTTCGCGCTGTCGCGTCTGATGGAGAAACTTTTATTCGAGGTCAAGACCCACGACCCCTTGGTCTTCATTGCTTCGGTGTGTTTACTCGCCATCGTAGCGAGCATCTCCGTTTACCTGCCGGCACGCCGCGCGGCACGGCTTAATCCGATGATCGCGCTGCGGAGCGAATGAGCGTTCATTAAACCGGCTCGCCAGCCGCGCAACTCTACTTGATAACCCTGCTCAACGCCTTAGCCCTTATGGCGTTGCTGCTGGCGAGTGTCGGCCTCTACGGCCTCATTGCGTACTTGGTAGGTAGCGGACGTATGAGCTCAGCGTCCGCCTCACGCTGGGCGCGCTACGCCAGGACGTGTTGCGTCTGGCTCTGGTGCAAACCTTGTCTATAGAGCAGCAAGAGCTAACGTGGTCTCCAGATCACACTTTAGGCCGCAAGCACAGCTTCCCATACCTGTGGCACCAGTGCTCCTACTTGGCTAATGCTCGATGTGTCAAACTGCCCTTTCTTGATTTTCTGCGCTAACCCGAATCCCGCGAGAGTGTCACCACTCTCGTTGCTGAAGCTCTTGAAGCCGAGCATCGGATAGTACCGCTGCTTCACTCGTCGGTGGTCTTGCGCGTGCCTTCGCGCTGCCAGACGAAGGCGGAGCGACGCAGCCCGCGCTATACGACCCGGCTCGATGAGTTGCTGACAATCGGCGACCTCGCACCGACCATCAACTAAGATTGGAGTCACCAAGTGCCAGACCTTGGGTCACTGAAAGCACAAGGCTGTGGTTGAAGTGACGGATCGATTCCTCGATTGTGAAACGGCTTGATGATGTGTCCGCGGAGAGGCCGTCCGGAGTACAATGGATTCACCGTGAGCACCTCAACGCACCATGTCGAATGGCACCAGCGGCTCGAGTGGACGCTTCGCTCACGCGCGCTCGTGCTCCTCCTCGAAGATGATGAGGGGGTGAGAGCCTCCGTCATCCGCGATCTGCACCGCCGCTACCAGCAGAGCCGCGACTACACGCCTTCACCTGTCACAGTGCTGGAGCGGGGCACCGACACGGCATTCGTGCGCCACATCGCCGCCGCGGTCGGACACACCCCTCAGCGCTCAAGGTATCACCTCTTTCAAGAGTTCGAGGCGTACTGTGGACGCCAGTATACGGCTGGCAAGCGGGTGCTGCTGTTGATTGACGACGCGCATTATCTGAGGCTGACCACGATGCGGGTGTTACACAGCTTAAGCACGATTGTGGTGGCGAACGACCTGGCCGTGGGGATGGTGATGGTGGGGCGCGGCGAGCTCGTGAAACAAATGCAACAAAAGCGCTGGCGGGCATTCGAGTCGCGGATCGGGTTGCGGATGCGCCTGCCGTCAAGGGAGACGAAGGCTGCGTGAACGAAACTGGTCAGCAAGCAGAGCACAAGAAGGGGCGCAACCGGTTGGTCACGGTCGAAGACCTGGCGGAACGAGTGCGAGCGTTGGAGACAGAACGCCGCAAGTTAACGGCGACCACCGAAGAGTTGCGGGGCGCTCTCGAGGAACTGGTGGAAGCGTGTGAGGCGGGGGGAACTGGTCGTTTCATGTTAGCGCTTGGCATGGCCCGGCGACTGCTCGATGCTGATGCCTTGTGTGACGAAGGCAAAGGAGCATGAGCGTTGTTAATCGCCGTCCTCTCGCGATGAGGGTTCGTCAATGACGATCACCACTGACCCGGTACAGTCTCCCGTCTAATGAAAAGACCCACCGATCTGCATCGTCTGCAATTATCGTGGTCGTCGGCAACCGTCGTCGCCGGCTATGTCATTGACCGGAGTGTCCGAATTACTGGGATGTCTCACCGAAGAAGGATGACCCAGAGGAACCGAAAAATCCTGCCCTTTGTCGAGGTTAACATGCGAACGCAACTTTCAGCGCTGCCATTTGTTTTATCAATCGTTTTGCTCGCGATAATGTTTCAGCCATTGAACGCTCAAACTCAGATCGCACCCGTTTACGTCACGCTCTGGTTTGACACGGAAGATTACATCCTGCCCCAGAGCGATACGGCCGCAAAACGCTTGGCCGAAATACTCACGCGCCTGGGCGTCAAGGTCACATTCAAGATCGTGGGTGAAAAAGCTCGTGTGCTCGAACAGCGCGGGCGGCAGGATGTGATCGCGGCGCTCAAGAATCACGAAATCGGTTATCACTCCAACACTCACAGCCAGCAACCGACGATCGCGGTTTATTTGCAGCATGCAGACTGGGAGGATGGCAGCGCGGAGTTTTACCGTCGAGAGGTTCCGGGAGTCGAAGACATTCGGCGCATCTTCGGTGTGATGCCGACCTGTTACGGTCAGCCGGGCAGCGCATGGGCTCCGCAAACCTACCCGGCGCTTAAACAGATGGGCATCGGGATGTATCTCGATGAAGCGAACCACGTCGGGATCAATGACCAGCCGTTTTACTATGGCGGGATGCTAAACGTTTTCAAAATGCGCTCGAACGTGGCGCGAATGGAACTGGGCGGCAGAGACAATCTGGCACAAGGTAAGGCGAAATTTTTGAGGGCTTATGACAAGCTGCGTGCGCAGGGCGGCGGCACGATCAGCATCTATTACCACCCGTGCGAATTCATCCATACGGAGTTCTGGGACGGTGTTAACTTCAAACGGGGAGCGAATCCGCCGCGCAGTGAATGGAAACTGCCCGGGATGAAATCAGCGACTGAGATTGAGAAGGCATTCCGCGATTTAGAGGAGTACGTGAAGTTCATCAAGACACAGCCCGGCACCCGCTTTGTCACGGCGAGTGACCTAACGATGCTTTATGCCGATCATGCTCTCACACGCAGCTTCAATCGTCATGAAGTACTTACGATGGCACGCGCTGTTCAGCAGGAGATTTCGTTTCAGAATCTCAATGACGTGGTGCTTTCCAGTGCGGATGTTTTCTCGCTGCTGATGGAAATGATGTCCAGTTACATTAGTCGGAACAGCATGCCGACGGAGGTCAGACT
>JALZJL010000133.1 GCA_030859785.1 Acidobacteriota bacterium | reverse complement strand
CCATTCTGATCCATCACCGCTCCACCCAATGTTGCCGTTGATGATTGCGCGTAGATAAGAGGCATCTTCAAGGTGACGACAATGAAAATGATTATCAAAAACGGCATAATGCGCATAGGTTTATAAGCAAAGATGCTCATTGTGATACTCCTTAACAAAGTTGCGGCGGTGAACTATTGGGTCGAAAGCCAATAGTTGATGGCAGAGCTAAAGGCAGCGCTCAAACATCAGACTAATTCCGCAACCGATGCGTGGCGCTTTGAATTTTTGCCGCCAAATGCTCAGCAGCGCTAAGTGAGTGCCAGAACTGTGGTGTCTTAACGGCTGAGGAAGCGGATGTTGCTGCTGAAATATTAAATGATGAGCGGATTGCCGCGTCATTAGCTGAACCCAATTCGACAAGGCGCGTGATGGCACGAACCAGACCAGCCTCGTCAAGAATTTCTGTTTCATCTTGAACGCCACCTGCCTTCTGCCCGATATTGAAGACAGGACTTAAATCACCGCGCAGAGTCGCGGTTTCATGCTCAAACTCCTGCGCATGTTTACGAATCATCTCAAGCCATTTCACCTGCGCTCCTTTATCTAGCGTGCGCAATTCTTCAACGGAGAAGCGCTTAACAAGTGCCCTGAGCGCCCATACATGCAGAACTGCCTGCTGTGAGCTTTTCAGCGTCCGGTTGGCGAAACGGTTAACCTCTCCGTTGATTCGTTCGTTTGATATTGCTTTATTAAGGAAATGCCGACGCACTTCCGCGTCAACCGGAATGGTGTCACCGGTCGGCTCCATAGTGCGGAAAATCATGGTGCCTGTTGACTGACTCGCTTGCTGACTCCGTTTGAAGACCTCCGCGGCCGTCTCAATTTTGACCTTGACTGCCGGGTTTCTTACGACCGGCTTCAGCGCTTCTAAGATGTCCTGCCTGCGCTGTTCCGTAACAACCACTGCTTCGATCTGAAGCGGCACCCCGGGCATTCGCCGGACGCTCACCTCTTCGCCCAAATCCGCACCGGCTCCGGTCAGTAAATTCAGCACTTCTACTTCTAGCTGCGCTGATGCTTCGGTGATTGCGGATGTTGTATTCGCAGTCGAGATTGGTGAGCTAACCGGAAGTTCGGCAGGCGCACTAACTTCAGTCTTCTTTGCCGAAGTTGCGCTGACAAAATTCAAAAGTTCGGGTTCAGGAGTAAACACCGACGCGGCGACTGCTGTTGCCGGCTGCTTTTCAAAACCGGCCTCAACATAGCGATACTCGCGCATCACGCCTTTGGCTTGGCGCACCAGCAACGTTTGCTCGGTGGGTCGCAGATCGGAACGGCCCAGAGTCAGCTTTGTTTTTACCAGTCCGTGAGCGTTATCGGCCAACTCGCTCGCGTATGTAATCACGTAAGCAGTCGGTAGTTCCTCAACGTGCGCTCGATCAGTCTGCACGATCAGTAGCGCGAACTTTTTCGCTGATGGTTCCAACTGCCATGCATCATCAAGACTTTGCGGAGCCGCAACCAGCTTCTGAGTAGAAGGCTTATCCTGCGGGATAGCTCCACGCCGGTAACTTGTCCGTGAGCCGTCGGCTGTTTTGCTCCACTCCCCCGCAATAAGCTGATTACGTTCATCGTAGAGGCGGCGCGCAGTAATCCCCTTTTCTGCACTATGCCAAACTTCGACGCGGCGACGCGCCAGCACATCACCTGTTACTGACCGCTCTTCTACATCGAGTGTGCGATGCAGAACGGTGTGTGGGTTGTCGGAGGTCGCAACTTCAGCGACTGCTGATTGACGAAGCAACTCTGCTGCCGAAACTGTCGGTGGTGAAATGCGCGTCTGAAAGATTAGCAATGCCACTATCAGAGCCACCGCAAAGACGCTGCTCACGGTACCGGGTCGCAGCCATGTGGCAGGGTCAGAGAGCCATCTGGACTTCTTGAAGATAGACGAGAACCGATTCAACAGGCTCGTTTCGTGGGAACCGTTTGCGCTATCTTGTGAGTGCTGTTGCTGAGAGATTGATGTGACAACTTGTTGCTCAACCGAGGTAGCGTCTGCAACATCGCTAAAGCTCGGATCATGATAGGCAACGTGAAGCATCGGCCACGGGCTGCGGAATCTCAAAAGCAACTCAAGCGTTCGACCATCGCTTAGATCAACCCGCACCGGTTGCTTGAGTGGGCCGCCGGGGGGGGCATCAACGTTTGCGAACAACAAGCGAATTTTCTGTTCGCTGAATACTTCAATGAAGTTGATCTGCTCAGGCAGATTGATGTCCAGTGTCTGTTCGCTAAGCTTCGAGTTGATCCGTTGTGAGCCGAGGGTATAACCATTGACGGCGATATGTAGCTCTTGTGGACGATGCTCAAAGGTTTCCCTTGAGCGGCGCTGGTTAGTCCGCATGAACTCACGACGCGACGTTTCTTTACCCGCTGACTTTGTGTTCGCTTCACCAAGCATCCCACCGCCGGCGCCACACTGACTGTCGTCGTCATCATCGCTTTTCGCGCGCGACTTTTTACCGAGGCTTGCCGTTGGATAGCGGGCAGATAAAGGTGGCAGGCCGAGCGACTCATTGATTTCGTCGAGGCATTTCTCACAGCTCACAAAGTGGGCTAAGTCTTCGCATCTGATCTGCTCTGATGAATTTGTTCGGTAAACTTTCTGCAACTGTTTTCGCGACAAGCAGTCTCCGCCCTTGAAACTTAGGATCATGCTTCGTAGTTCATCCAACAGAGCGTCCGTCGCAGGGGCTAAGTTTGGTTTGGCAGTTGGCGCAGTTGGCGCTGGTGTTGAACGCTCTTTCATAAAGCTCAATGCTCGAGGATTTTCCAGGTAAGCTTTGGCTTCGCGCCGTGCACACCGCAGCAGCACATCTACTGACTGACGTGAGTTTCGTAAGACCAACGCAATTTCACTTGGGTAGTAGCCATGAAAGAAGCGCAGAATCAGCACGCTCGCCATCCACGCCGTCTCCTTGCGCAGACAGGCGTAATAACACACGCGGCGCAGCTCATCCTGCACCTGAATCTGGTCGCGCAGGTCAATCATCCGCATCCCGATTTCGCTCGAATCGTAATCAATGATTGATAACTGCTCGAAGCGACTGTGTGCCGTCCGCCGCAGTTGAGAGATATGCAGGTTGCGGGTTAGCGAGTAAAGATATCCGTCGAGATTCTGAATTGTACTTATGTCAGGTCGTGTAAAAGTGAACTGAATAAAAGCGTCGTGAAGTAAATCTTCCGTTAACTCGTAATCGTGGTCGGTTAACTGCAACAACCAGCCACGAATCCGCCCATAACGCTCAAGAAATAGCGTTTCATGATCGGGACTGGGGCTTGCCTTCCACGGAATCAGCATTGTTGCGTGCAGCTTTCAGCTATCGGCGAGAATTTGGTTCCTATTTAATAGGTCGCTTCGGGGAGAGTCAATCTAAACGTAAATGCAATAATTATTTTTTGCCCAGTCCGGTTCTCTTCTTATTTGAAGGGGAAGCTTGAGCGAACGGCAAGGATGCGAGCCGTTTTAGCGGTGGGAGCGCTGCTATTATAGAACCCGACGGTGGTGTTCAGACGAAAAAAATACGCATCGCCGGGACGCGCCGGATAACGTCCTTCGATGCCGTTCACACCGCCGCCCGCAACCATCTCGCCCTCGCCTTCAAGGAGCAGATAAATTTCTTCTTCGCGTTCGTGATGATGTGGGAAGTTAGTTCCGCCCGCAGCAAACTCCATCATGAACAAGCTCTTCATGACGTGTCCCGCCGCAAGTTTGTCGCGCTTGCTGGTAGTGTCGCCCATCATCAATTGGTAGAGCGTTGAAGGAGGATGGTCGCCGACGATCTGCTTCTTAACATCATCAATGTTAGCGATGAGTAGTTTGGAAGGAATCACAAGGTTGGTGGAAGCTGGAATTTTGAAGCCCATCAGGATCGCTTTCAGGCGCTTTCCTTCAGGAGCAGACAAGCCATGCCTGACACCGGGCGGCAGATACAGGAAGTCGTGCTTACGAACCGGATGCTTTTCGTCTCCACAGTGGACGACCCCTTCTCCGTCGAGCACAACCAGAATGTGTTCCTCACGCGGATAGCTGACAAGGCCACTGCTACCGCCGGCATCAACGATAATTTCACCGAATCTCGACACTCCTTTGACTATGCCAGAGTTCTGATCGCCATCGCCGAACAGCGGTTTGTAGTGTGCCGTCTGACTGCTGATGCCGACCTGCGTCTCTTTGACTTCCGGCAGGCGGCGAAGAAGGAACGTCGGCTCGACGGCACGCTGTGCGAAGAGTGTCACGGACGCGCAGAGCAACAGAAACCAGAAACAGATGGTTTTCATTTTATAAGGTCTCCCGGAGAAGTTCACGATGCTGACAGGCTTATATGCGTTCGGCACCCTGACAGTAATTTTGGTTGCGTCACAACAACCTCATCGAATAGACTCGCCCGCCATGAAACGTAGACACATGTTGCAATCGCTCGCCCTGGCACCTTTGGCCTTAGCTGCGCAGCCGCGTGCGGAGTCGGCTAAGCCCGATGCGCAGGAGCGGAAAATCACGGTCTCAGACATTGAGGTTCACGTCGTAAAAGTGAACGCTCGCGGCAACTGGGTGCTGGTGCGCACGAAAGCCGGCAACGGTTTGACCGGCGTTGGTGATGCCTCGCATGGCGGATCGGATGCTGACAAGCTGAAGTACCTTAAACAGTTTGGCGATCTGCTGCGAGGCCGCAGCATCTTTGACATCGAGGGTCTGCGCCTCGCCGCTGAACCCATCGTACTGCGCAACGGCACGGCCGCGGCCATCTGTCTCAGTGCCCTTGAACAGTCGCTCTGGGATATTCGCGGCAAGCTCTTCGGAGTGCCGGCATATGAACTGTTCGGCGGACTTTTGAACAGGCGCATCCGCAACTACGCCAACATCAATCGCTCGACCGAAGACCGCACGCCCGCGGGGTTCGCCCGCACGGCTGAACGAGCCGTCAAAGCGGGTTTCGATGCCATCAAGATGGCTCCGTGGGACAGCCTCACGAAGCCTCTGCCGGACGCGGCGCGCGTCGAAGAATTGGTCAAGATCGGCATCGAATGTGGAAACGCCGTCCGGCAGATAATCGGGCCGAAAGTGGATTTGCTTCTTGACGTACATGGTCGCCTCGATGTCGCACGTGGTCTTGACCTGGCACGCCGGCTCGAACATCTAAATCTCTTCTGGCTGGAAGAGGTCACGCCCGCCAAACCGTTGGACTACCTTGCCGAAATCAATCGCGCCGCACGGATGCCGACGGCAGGCGGCGAATCAATTTACGGCGTGCGCGGTTTCCTGCCGTATATCACGGCGAAGGCTGTTGACATCGTCATGCCCGATGTTAAGTATTGCGGCGGAATGCTGGAACTTAAAAAGATCGCCGCACTCGCTGAAGCGGCAGGGATGCCCGTTTCACCGCATGGACCGGCCAGCCCGGTTGGCAACCTTGCCGCCGCACATGTCTGCGCCGGAATGCCGAACTTTCAGATACTTGAACACTCTTTTGGAGAAGTGCCGTGGCGCGCGGAAATAGTTGATCCGCCTGAGGAGATGAACGGTGGCTATCTGACGCTTTCGTCGCGCCCCGGACTCGGTGTCAACCTGAACGACAAACTCCTTGCCAAGTACCGAGCTAACTAATCCAAAACGACGGATAATTCTCATTGAAGTAACCGGCTCACCATGCCCGTCAACATCTTGAACAGGATGGAACCCTGTTCATTTCCAAGTTGCATCTACGGTAGCGAGTAAGCTTCTAAGGCGTCCGACGTTTTAGAACCGAGATTGCCGCCCCCGCCGGCGGCGATCACAACGAACTGCTTTCCACCCCGCTTGCCTCGATACGTCATCGGCGTCGCGTGTCCGGGCGCGGGTAACTCAGTGACCCATAATTCCTTTCCCGTTTTTGAGTCAAACGCTCTGAAGCGACTGTCGTTTGTTCCGGCAATGAAGACCAACCTGCCGGCAGTGGCGATTGTTCCGCCGAGGCTCCATGTTCCCGTGTTGGTCAATCCCTGTTTGGCGAGTTTCTCATTGAACCCTAACGGAACTCGCCATGCAATTTCACCCGTGCTCAAGTCAATCGCATTCAATGTTCCCCATGGCGGACGCTGGCACGGCACCTTGTCTTTCGTCGCAAAACTTAGTGACCTGTTGTCTCTCAGGTAAGGGAGTTGGGCGCCTTCCAGTTGCTTCGCGATGCGAAGCATCTCCGCACGCTCGTTGCCGTTGACAAACAGATAACCGAGTGAAGGATCGAACGAGGCGCCCGACCACGTTGCGCCGCCGAGCCTGTTCGGACGCATCAACGTCCACTTATC
>JALZJL010000131.1 GCA_030859785.1 Acidobacteriota bacterium | reverse complement strand
GATAAGTGGCCGACGTGACGATCAAGCGGTGCATCGCCTTCATGCTCCAACGTTGGCCGGCGAATTCAGTTGCCAGCCAATCGAGCAATTCGGGATGTGTCGGCGTGTCGCCCTGCGCGCCGAAATCCTCGCTTGTCTCGACCATGCCGCGCCCAAATAGTTGTTCCCAAAAGCGGTTAACTGTGACCCGCGCGACCAGAGGATTCTCTTCGCTAACCAGCCAATAAGCGAGTCCGAGGCGGTTGGGCAACTGACTGTCCGGCATCGTGTGCAGCACTGCCGGGACGCCGGCATAAACCTTCTCACCGGGGGCAATGAAACTACCGCGTACTCTGAGGAACGTCGACGGACGCTCGGACGTGGCGCGCTCACGCATCACCAGCGTGCTCGGAATGTTAAGCGCGTCGATGGATTTCTGCACTTTCGCGAGTCGTTCCCGTGTCGGCTTTAGCTGCGGCGCGATGGACAGATAGTAGCCGGATAAATCTTTCCGCTGTTGCTCGGTGCGCTGCTCAACCGGAATGTCCAGGATGTGGCGCAACTTCATCGAGATGTTAGCAATGCTTGTCGGGTCTTTGGCCGACGAGATAGAGAGGCGGAACCGCCCGATGCCTTGCCGCCCATCCGCGGATTCGTGCTTCAACTTAATCTTGAAGAGCATCTCGCGTGTGTCACCAAACGGCTTGGCGGTAACAAAGACGGCTTGACGATTGAAGCGTGTCTCCTCCTTCGTCGCATCTATCGACCAGCCCTTTGTCCCGTACTCGTCCGACTCGTACTTCACTAGATTCTTCACACCCGAAGAACCATCGTCGGAGACGGCGTTAACAAATGTGAGCGATTGAAACTGTGTCGGTGCATCGGCGGGCGCGACTTCGATGCTGATGCCGCTGAGCGTGAAGTTACCGTAGATGTCCCGGCCTGGGCCTCCGCGCGGCAGGCTCGAATCGGTCATGACTTCGAGTCGCAGTGCGGTCATCTCATTCAAACTGGCGCGGGCTTCGACTGTGTACGTATCGGCGTGCGGGTTGTTGCCGCTCGCGGTCACGGATTTATCAGCGGCCTCGGTCAGCGTCGAGCCGCCCGACGAAGACAACGCCGACGGGTCGAGAGTTGTCCAACTCGCGCCCGCGCCGCTCACTTCGCGCTCCCACTCGCGTTGCGAGTTTTCCAACTCCGACGTCTGCGTCTTCAACGTCTCTTTCAGTTTTGCTATCTCGGCGTCGATCTCCCGACGCTTCGCTTCCTGCTCTGAAGAAGGCGTCTCGAACTTCGGCTCGCGCAGTTTGACCTCGGAGATGACGGCGTCGCCTTCCAGTTTGTAGTCGATGTTTTCGAAGAAAGCGAAGAGGCGGTAATAATCCTTCTGCGTGAACGGGTCATACTTATGATTGTGACACTGCGCGCAGGCGAGCGTGCTGCCGAGCCACACCGTCGAAGTGGTGTTGACGCGGTCGACGTTCGTCTCCCAGCGGGCCTCTTCAGGGTCAACGCCGCCTTCTTCATTCAGCATCGCGTTACGGTGAAAGCCGGAAGCAATCTTTTGTTCGGCAGTCGCACCGGGCAGCATGTCGCCGGCGATTTGTTCGACGGTGAATTGGTCGAACGGCATGTCTTTATTCAGCGCGTCAATCACCCAGTCGCGGTATTTCCACATCGCGCGGCGGTTGTCTTTCTCAAAGCCGTTGGTGTCGGCGTAACGCGCGAGGTCGAGCCACGGACGCGCCCAACGCTCGCCGTAATGTGGAGAAGTAAGCAGTCGATCCACAACTTTTTCGTAAGCATCAGGCGCGCGGTCGGCGACGAAATCATCAACCTCTTTGACGGACGGCGGCAACCCGGTTATGTCGAGTGTGACGCGACGGATAAGCACTTCTTTCGATGCTTCGGGTGAAGGCGCGAGATTTTCTTTTTCAAGCCGCGCGAGGATGAAGTTATCAATCGAGTTGCGGGGCCACGAAACGTTTTTGTTTGTTGGGATGGTGGGTCGCACCGGCTTCACGTAAGCCCAATGCTTCGCCGGGCCAGCCGCGGACGCTGTCGTCTGCCCACCGGCGTCCGGCCATACCGCGCCCTGATCGATCCATGCGCGAAGCATCTCGATCTGCTCTTTGCTCAACGGGTCACCGACCGGCGGCATCCGCGGTTGATCGCCGAGGCCCAATACGCGCTGCAACAACAAGCTGTCTTTGCTGTGACCAGGGGTGATGGCCGGGCCGGAGATGCCGCCTGCCAGCGCCGCCGCTTTCACGTCGACGCGGAATTGAGCTTTGGCCTTCTCGCCCGCGTGACACTGATAGCAAGATGCTTCGAAAATCGGCTTGATGTCCCGGTTGAAATCGACGGACTTGGATTGAATCGGTGCTTGAGCCGGCGCGACGTTTGTGAATGAGTTGGCGGTCAACGGGCGAGCGGAGAAGCGTTGGTGAGTGGGACGTTGGTCGAGCGATTCCGCCGCTTCTGTGACACTTGCCGGCGGCGCAAATTGCGAGGCCGCGTAAACAAACAACGGCATCAACACCCACACGGCGCATAGCCCTAGTTTCGTCCTATTTGTCGTGATGATGCGTGTTGAGATACTTGTCTTCATACGATGCTTGCTCGCTGAAAATATTGTGGATACAGAGGGGGGAAATGGCTTGCGCGCCGGCGGGGAATCATAACACAAGTGAATCCGTGAGAAGGAGTTAAGAGCAGCGTGACTGAAGCGGCGTAAATTCATGTGCGGCGAGAAAAAGCTTGACAAGAATAATCGTGGTTGCCTAGAGTGGCGCGTGCATTCGCAGCCTGCGCGGGCGGGCGACTATGTCAGCAGCGATTTCCGATGTCTAACTTCGTTCACTATTTCGCTTTTACTTACCGCTTCTCTTATCCGGAGGGGCGGGCGGCGCGGCGAGTCTGGTGCGTGGGTAGCTGACGAACGAAAAGCTGATTTCACCACACAGGATTTGGACGAGAGCCGGCCGCGACCTTCCCTTCAGAAGATGTCGCGGCCGGTTCTGTTAGTTTCCATCAACTGTCAAAGCTGACTAGGATTTCGCGACAGGCTTATTCGTAAGGAGTGACTTGATGAAAATCGAAGACTGGCGTGCCGAGATCGACGCCATCGATCAGAAATTGCTGCGGCTGATGAATCGCCGCGCACAGTTGGCCGTCGAAGTCGGCGCGCTAAAAAAAGCAGTCGGGATTCCCATCCTCGACCCGGACCGGGAGCGTGACGTGTTGCGCCGCATGTGTGACGAGAATCATGGGCCGCTCGATGAACGGGCCGTGGTTAAGCTGTTCCGGCGCATCATCTTTGAATCGAAAAAGGTCGAGACGCGGATGACGGAAGCCCCCGCCGCCGCGCGGAAGGAATTACTGTGATGACTTCGCCGCCTGTCGAGCCGAAAGTTCGCGTCGCATTTCAGGGCGAGCGCGGGGCGTTTAGTGAAGAGGCCGCCGTCAAACTGCTCGGCGAAGAAGTTGAGTTGGCGCCGCGTCCAACTTTTGAGAGTCTCTTCGCGAGCATCAACGAAGGGGCGGCGGATTACATCCTCGCGCCGCTTGAAAACAGTCTCGCCGGCTCCGTCCATCGTTCGTATGATCTGCTGCTCGACAGCACGCTCAGAATCACCGCCGAAGTCGTTATCCCGATTACGCACAACCTGATTGGCTGCCCCGGTGCAGAGTTCAATACGATCTTAAGCGTCGCATCGCACCCGGTCGCACTGGCGCAATGTGAACATTTTTTCGCGGCGCATCCACAGGTTAAAAGAATTGTGGCCGAAGACACGGCGGGCAGCGTCCGCGAAATAATGCGGCGCAGAGATCCGACCCGCGCCGCGATTGCGGGCCGGCGCGCGGCCTATATCTACGGCGGGCAGATTCTGCGCGAGCATCTGGAAGATCATCAGGAGAACTACACACGGTTCGTGCTGCTCGCGCCGTCCGATGTATCGCGCGACATGCTAAAACACGAACCACCCGACAAACTTTCGTTAGTTGTTAGGTTAGGGCACAGGCCCGGAGCTTTGCATCAGGCGTTGGAACCATTCGCGAGCCGTCACATCAATCTGCTGAAGATTGAGAGTCGCCCGATCTTCGGACGACCGTGGCAGTATCATTTCTATCTCGACTTGCAGGCGGCGCTCGACGATCAAAGAGTCACCGCGGCGCTCGAAGAGTTGCACGCACAGTGCGACGACGTGCGCGTGCTCGGTTGTTTCAAAGCGGCCTCGCTGAACGAGTAGAAGAAAATGATTCGTATTTGCAGTGAGTTGACTTGGGCCAATTGTCAAAGGAGATGAAAGATTGAGTGCGGAATGGAAGCGCATCACCGTCGTCGGTTGTGGACTCGTCGGCGCGTCGTTCGCGCTCTCGGTTAAAGAGCGAGGTGCGGGTCGCTTCACCATCGCGGGGTGGGACACTTCGGCACAGGTACTAGAAGATGCGCTCGCGCGCGGCGTGATTGATGAAGTCGACTACTCTTTCGCGGGCACCGGGTCTCGCTTATCTGATGCTGCGTTCCTGATGGGTGATGATCGGGCTTCCGACTTAATTTATCTGGCGATGCCAGTGCGCGGAATCATCGACTTCTTGAAAGAGCAAGGGCCGACGCTCCGACCCGGCATCATCGTCACCGACGCGGGCAGCACGAAAGCAGAGGTGTGCGATGCGGCAGTGAGATACGTGTCGCGCGGAGCCGAGTTCATCGGCGGGCACCCGATAGCCGGAAGCCATCGCGCCGGATTGGCATCCGCCAGTGCCGGACTGTTTCGCGGTGCGCCGTACATTTTAACGCCCGCGAACAAAGCGGAGCCGACCCAAGCGTTCGTCACGTTAAAGGAGTTGATCGAACTGCTGTGCGGGGCGCGCGTTTTCCTGATGTCGCCCGCCGAGCACGACCGGGCGATGGCGCTTGTCAGTCATCTACCGCAAGTCGTCTCCGGCGCGCTCGCGGCGACGATTAACCGGCAGTCGAACGCGCCGTCGCTGATAGAAGTGGCGGGCAATGGTTACCGCGACATGACGAGACTCTCGGACAGCGCGTGGTCGGTGTGGCGCGACATTCTCATCACCAACCCGGGGTTTTTGGCCGAGGCGGTCGATTCACTGGTTCAGACAATCACAGACGTGCGGGACGAACTGCGGAATGTCACGCGCGCACAAGTCGAGGCGGGCCAAGCGGGTGCAGACGACCACCGCGACGACCATCGACTCGCCGCCACACGCAAACTGTTCAAATGACTTTTGGACGCAAGAATTCAATCCGAAGAAATGAGTTTAAGGAAAGCTTATGATTCTCATCCTGACACCGAACGTGACCACAGGCAACGAAGAGTACCAGCGTTTGATGCGGTTCCTCGCCAAGCTCGACAACATCGAGACCCGCGTCAATCAAGAGCAGGGCGTCGAGCGGACGCTGACTGAGATTTATTTAATCGGCAACACGGCAGCGCTTAATATTGAAGACATGAAGAGTCTGCCGTGCGTCGAGCATGTCGTCCGCGTCTCTGAAGAGTACCGGGTGCTAGGGCGACACAAATCAGATAATCGTTCGACCGCGTTCGATTACAACGGCGTCCGCTTTGGGCAGGACAACCTCAATGTCTTCGCCGGGCTGTGCGCGGTCGACACACGCGAACACGTTGAAGAGATGATGAAGGCATTGCGCGACTACGGACAGGTCTGCACGCGGATGGGCGCGTACAAACCGCGCACCAGCCCGTATTCGTTTCAGGGTCACGGACGGGCCTGCCTGCCGTTCGTTTTCGAGCTGGCCGGGAAGTACGGCATTAAGGTCATCGCGATGGAGATCACGCACGAGTCGCACCTTGACGAGATTCACGAGTCGCTCAGCGAAACCGGAAACCCGACCGGCGTGATGCTTCAGATCGGAACCCGCAACACACAGAACTTCGAGTTACTGAAGATCGTCGGGCGGCAGCAGGAGTTCCCTGTGCTGTTGAAGCGCGGCTTCGGCATCACGCTCGATGAATCGCTGCACGCCGCCGAATATCTTGCGAGCGAGGGCAACCGCAAAGTCGTCTTCGGGTTACGCGGGATGAAGACGAGTATAGGCGACCCGCACCGGAACTTCGTCGATTTCGCGCACGTCTCCGTCGTTAAGCAACTGACTCGGATGCCGGTCTGCATCGACCCGTCACATTCGGTCGGCGCGCGCAGCCACGGGCCGGAAGGGATTTTGGATACTATGCATGTCACCGCGCAGGGCGTCATCGCGGGAGCTAATATGATCCTCGTCGACTTTCATCCGCGCCCCAGCCAGGCGCTCGTCGACGGGCCGCAGGCGTTGCTACTAAAGGAGCTACCGCTGTTTCTGGAAGACGTCGCCGTGGCGCGCGAGGCATACGAAAAGAGGTTGGAACTATTCCAGCGCTATCGTTGAACCGAGGCTTTAGCTTTCGACGCATCAACCGAAACTTACAAGATCGGTACAAGCACAATCTAAGACATGGGAAGAGTGCGATTGACCTGAAGCTGATGTTAAAAAGTTGTGAACTACTGCCGAGAAACCATTGACGTTCGATCCGGTTTAGGCATATCTTCTTGCGCTTCAGAACTGCTGACGGACTGACGCACACTAGAGTTTGCACTTACCCTGCGGACTCAAATGTCTGCCCAATATAATCATCAACCAGATGGCTGCTACCACATGAAGGAGAAACGCATGTCCCGTCTCACTAAATTTACCATCGTCTCTTTGTGCCTTGCTGCGCTTTGTTTTGCTTCAGCCGGCACCGCACGAGCCGACACAGCTAACTTTAACTTTGAGGATCAAACCGTCGGTACTCGCACGAGCCTGACGCAGACAGTAAGTGGGCTGTCCCTCACGCTCACGCGCCAGGGCGGAGTGATATTCGGTATCAGCAATATTGCAGGGTTCCCTGGAGTCCCGGCTTCGTTCGGTGCGAGGACTCTGTCCCCATTCGATAACTTCCTCAGTCCGAGCGCGTTC
This sequence comes from Acidobacteriota bacterium, assembly GCA_030859785.1. Lineage (GTDB taxonomy): Bacteria > Acidobacteriota > Blastocatellia > Pyrinomonadales > Pyrinomonadaceae > JACDEG01. The sequence continues at coordinate 25,119 of JALZJL010000131.1, read as the reverse complement.
ATCGGGAATTTCTCGCAGAGCGTGACGAGCGTCACGATAGATTTGGGCGACGTCGCTGGGGGCACATCAGATCTCGATATCCTTCTGCTGCAAGGCTTTTCTGGTGCCAGTGGGACAGGAACGCTTTTGGGTTCGGCCACCGCCACCTGCTGCGGCCCGGGCGGAACAAATACCTTCCGATTCCTGACGCTGTCGGTTACAGCTGGCGGAATTAACTCTATCCGGTTCATCGGCGGCAGTGTGGAGTTCCCGAACTCCGTCTTTTACGACAACATCACTGCTACCTTTGGCGCAGACCCTATCCCGGAGCCGACGAGCATGCTGCTACTCGGTACCGGCCTGGCAGGCATCGCCGCGAAGATACGCAGACGCAAAGCCAACAAGAACTAAGAAGCGTAGAATTTATGCGAAAGGCACGAACGGTGTATCAAGCCGTTCGTGCCTTTCAGCTTTTTGGAGATGGCAGGGACTTCCGATATGAAGAGCCGCCTTCTCTTGATCACCGACCGCTCTAAGTTTGTTCGAGAGCGAAGGCGGCCTGGTCGTAGTCGTCCAACCCGTTGAGACGGCCCGAACCGTTCCACGTCTTGACGTACATGTTGAGGTTGATCGAAAAGCTGCATCGTTTGTTCGGCATCCCCATCGCGTTGGTTCCGAGCATCGCCGCGAAGGTGTTGGTGCCGCTGGGGCCGGGGCCGGCGGGCGGCTGGCCGACGTTGCTGAGACTTCCCGGATCGGCGGTCGCATTGGCGAGCGAGCCGGTCGAGCCTCCCAAACCGCGTTGCCAAACCAGCGAGTGATAGTAATGGAACATATCGTTCGGGTGATAAGCGCGATAGCCGATGCCGAAGGTCGCGCCGCCCGCCCCGGTAAAGAACTGACACTGCTCGGTACTCGCGACGGTGTTCTGCCGTAAGTCGACGATCTTTGCTTGTGATGGACGGTTGTCCCACCACAGCATGTGCGTCAGCGCCGCGAACGGTACGTTGAGAGTCGGAACATTTTCAGCCGTCCAGCGCCGGAACGTGAAGGCGGCTTCGGTCGTCGCGCCGATATTGGGCGTGCCGGTCGGACGGAGTTGATTACCGGCGGCGTCAAAAATCTCGACAGTCAGCAGGTAACGCCCGTCAGTGAAGGCCGCCAGTGTGGTGTCCAGAGAGCCATGATACTGGCCGCTCTGCCACTCGCCGACAATGCCGATGTCATATGGGATGAGGAACAGATTGGCCTGCGTGCCGACGGGGTTAGGGCCGAGTGGCACGTCCTGATCGACGATGCCGCCCATCCCGTCGCTCGTCCACTTCTTCCACGACAAACCGTCCGTCAGGTATGTTCGTGGCCCGGTCGGATTGCCGTTCGCGTCGGCGCGGCTGACGCTGATGCGGTAATACTTTCCGCCGGCGTTTTGCAGCGGCTCGCTGAAGTGGTAACGCAGCGCGAGCGTCCCGCCCCAGTTGCAATCTTTCATCACGCCCTTGGCCGCCGCCGGGTTGGCCGCCGGGAAGCACAAGCCGTCGTTGTAGTTGACGGGCGTCGCGACGCTGTACGCCCCATCGGCGTTCGGTGTCTTCAATTCGTAGCTGCGCGTATTTCCGATGTCCTGCAACACGACGAAGGCACCCGTTCCGGGAATCTCGTCATCTCGGCAACTGCGCGCGAAGTAGCTGTATGAAGTCAACTCAGCGTCTTCACTCTGCTCGAACCACTGGTTGGCGGCGATGCCGTTATAAATCGTGTATGTCGTCCCGTTGATGTTCTGTTTAATAACGTAGGCATACTCGTAATGGCAGCGGCGGCCAAGGATGGCAAGCAGGCGGTCACGCCAGCAGATGTGGAAAGTGCCGTCAGGTTGAACGAAGCCCTGAGCGACTTTCGTCGCCGCTCCGCAGTGACACCAGAGGTAGGGACGCGCCAGAATGTACGCGGCTTGCTCAATCTTTGATAGACTTTGGATGGCTTGTAGGTCGCGGCGTGCGTTGAGTGCTTTGGTGTCGAGCGCGCCGTCCTTAATGAACGGGACCGGTTGGAACGGTGGCGGGTCAGGCTCCGGACGTGGAGGGAATCTGATCGGCGGAACATCAATCAAGATGTCTTCTAACTCAACAATCAGATCGGGCAGGCGTGGGTCTTCGATGATCCAGAAATGACAGCAACAAGTGCGCCGATAGACCTCAACAAGACCGTCGCAGACTTTGGCACAACGATATGGGAAGAGCGGCTTCAGGTCAGGAAAGAATGACTTGATGTCGCGCTTAGCTTCGATTCCGCCGATTCTTTGAAAGCTTGCGGCGGTGCTGGTGATGTCGGTTGATTGTGACGTTGACTGCGCCGCAGACTGCGTTGTTAATAGATCGAAATTCGCGGCTCGCAGCGACAGTTGTTTGATGCGCCACAGATAAGGGAAGCAGTGGCGCACCGTCCCGGAGACACAGCGCCGATAGCCGATCCAGATGCCCCAATCACGTCGAGGAATTTCAATCAGCGCATCGGTCGTTAGTAGTTCTCGAAAATGCGGCGCGCGGAATTTCGCGACGCTGCGGCGATCCAGTGTTTCAAAGTTCTCTGTGAACGGGCCGACGAAAAACTGATCGGCGGCATCGAGCACCTTGTCGGGCACATCGAAATTTCCTTCCGCGTCGACTTTCGTGACGAACATCGATTTGTAATTAGCATCGACTGCGTAGACTGCCAACTCCGGCGGTTGCGCTCCGCCCGTCTCCTTGCGGACATCCTCTGCATTGAATCCCGTCAATACAAGTTTGGGGCGTTGGTCGCTACCTCTCTCACCATTTTTGAGTTTTTCATTCTGAGCCATAAATAAATACCTCCGACGCTATCGACTAGCGCGTTAAGAATAGTAATGGAGAGTGATCGACTCTCCGGCAAGCCTGACCGCGAGCGGAACACAAGTTAAGTCCGCGTCCGGGCCTCTCCAGAGCCAGCAGTCAACGCCGCACGACAATCATTGAAAGACTGAAAATCTAGCGTTTAATCGTTGGCATTAGAGAATTGGAATGCGCCATTGAAAATCGCTGAACCGATTGATGGCATGCCAGACAAGCTCTGTTGAACGTTAGTGATCTGAACCGTGTCGACTCGCATCACGAGACGAGGTAATCGCGATTACCCTGCTCATATTTCAGAACTGGTCAGACAAGTAATTAGAGATTTCCGCGAACTCTTGAAGTAAACCGCTTGGCGTGAAGCTAACGACAAACAGGATGTCGTTAGGAAGGGCGCGCGCCATTCAGCGGCGCGCGCGGGGGAACGAAGAGGTGGAGCCGCCTATCGCGAGTAGATGGCGGGGCATGATGTACGGTGAATCTAAAACCACCCGGTTCTAAACACCGTGGAGAACCGAATGGTGATACGACGATGCCAGGCCGTGCTTTTGCTCACGCGTCAAACTGGACACAATCTGCTTCCCCGATCATCGTCGATTCAGCCCAAGGACTCTTCACTTATGTGCAAAGTCAAAGTGTCAACAACCCGCCTCACGGGTTTATATCTGACCATCGAGTTTGTGCGGACACTAGCGTTGATTCGGCGACGTGTCACGGCGGAATACCGGAAAAGCTTCGGGCACGGGAGAAAGGCTACGTGGTCTTCAGGTAACCTTCACGTAGCCGTAGACTGCTATTCGTCTCGCCTAGGCGGGACAGCGAGGCTACTTTAAGAGGTGCATCCTAATAGAAGTTTGAGGAAGACTTAAATGATTGTTAAGACATTGACGGTTGGAACTGACTTGGGCAAAAAAGAATTCAAACGAATGATTCATTTGATGTCAGTTTTCCGCGTTAGTGGATGAGGGAACAGTGGTGGGGCCAAGCGAGGGGGCGCGAGGGAAGGCCGAAGTTGATATCTCTGCTTCGGCCTTCTTTTCCTGAGTCAGCGGAGAGCGGCACCGGCGCAAGATTGATTCGCGAGTCTGGTATCGAAGCTCTCCCCCGACGGCGTGGCGGCAGCAATGTCGTTGCGCCGTCGAGGTTTTTCATGGACATCATGACCAATCGCTTGGGAAAGAAAGATTTGACCTCACTATTGATCACTGCCTTAACAAATCGAAACCGTGAAGATCATAAAGGTCGAACGCAGGGGGCGATTACCGCGCGATTTACCCGAACGGGTTTGTCCGGCTTTTCGGCCACGGCGGGAGCATTGTTAATTACTTCGACGACTTCCATGCCGCGCGTCACGCGGCCAAAGGCGGAAAACTTGCCGTCGAGGTGAATCGCCTCGCTGATGAGAATGAAAAAGCTGGTGGTCGCGGCGTTGTCCTGTTGTGGACGCGCCATTGAGACGACACCAGGCACATGCTTGACGTAGTTCGGTTCGTCGGGGATGGTGCGCTGCATCCGCTCAATGAGCACGGGCGTCAGCGTCTGGCGGGTCGCGAGATTGCCGCCCTGAATGACAAAGCCTTTGACGACGCGGCTGAAAGTCGTCGTGTCGAACGCGCCGGAGGCAGCGAGGTTCAGAAAGTTACGCACCGTTTCGGGTGCTGCCTCCGCGAGCATCTCCATCTCGATGGCGCCCGCTTCAGTCTCTAACTTCACACACTGCGCGGCCATCCGTTCGACCTTCGCGCCGTCAAATGGTTCGGCAGACGTGCGCGCCGGTATGTCGGGTCGCGCATTCGCTTTGCGGGCCGCCGGCGCAGGCGGCGCACCCGACGGCACTGCGTTCTGCGTCTGGGCCGGACATTCAAGTACCATCAACCACACTGCGCAGACGAAACAGATTGCTCGAATGAGAAACGGCATTTTCATAGTTTTTGAAGACAGATGCTTGACTGAAAGTAAGAGTTATTAAACACCGACGAGAGTCTACCGACTCGGCGTCGTGGCGTTCATCATTTGGTCACGCTTCGCTTTGAACTCGGTGCCCGACCTCCACTCAGGGAAGCGTTCGCCTTGCGCGACTCTGTAACCGACCATCACCAGCAACTGCGCGTCCTCGACCGCGCCGGATAAATCCCAGTCGGGTTTTATTTCGTCCGTCACTTTATGGTAATCGCGGGTCGTATATTCGTCGCGCTTCTGCCGGCTGTACTGTTCGTCTCGACCGATGTACTCGGTGCCGGTGTCGGGGTAGAGCGCCGGGACGCCCTGCTTCGCGAACTCGAAATGATCGGAGCGATAGAAGTAGCCCTTCTCCGTATCCGGGTCTGGTTTGACGGTGCGATTCTGCTGCTGGGCCGCTTCGCGCAGCAGATCGTCGAGCGTCGAGTTGCCTTCGCCGACGAGAGTGATGTCCTTCGTGCGACCCCATTGGTTGGCGCCGTCCATGTTGATGTTCGCGAGCGTGCGGTTGAGCGGGTAGAGCGGGTTTAGCGCGTAGTGCTTTGCGCCGAGAAGACCTTTCTCTTCCGCCGTCACCGCGAGGAACAGCACCGAGCGCTTGGGCGGCGTCGGAAGTTTAGTCATCGCCTCGGCGATTTCGAGCAGCGTCGCGATGCCGGATGCGTTGTCAATCGCACCGTTGAATATTTGATCGCCGGCCAGTTTCTCGTCACGACCGAGATGATCCCAGTGCGCGGTGTAGATGACGTACTCGTCCTTTAACTTCGAATCGGAGCCTTCAAGTTTAGCGACGACGTTCTGCGAGGGGAACTCGCGCACATTATTCTTGAGTGTGAAGTTGGCCTTCGCGTTGAGCGTCACCGGCTTGAAGTCTTTACTAAGCGCCGCCTTCTTCAATGCATCAAAGTCCTGGCCGCCGGCAGCCATCAACTCTTTCGCACGCTCAAGCCGCATCCACGCTTCGACGGCGACGCGGCCCGCGTTCTTATCAGGCGTCTGAATGTCCACATTCTCGCGTCCCCAACTGCCGACCACGACTTCGTAAGGATAACCCGCCGGCCCTTCTTCGTGAACGATGATGGCCGCCGCCGCACCCTTCTCGGAAGCGATTTCATATTTGTACGTCCAGCGTCCGTAGTAGGTCATCGCCTTGCCCTTGAACATCGTCTCGTCGGGGCGCGAAGCATCGTTCGGGTCGGCGATGGCCGGGTCGTTAATCAACATCACAATCGTCTTGCCGCGAACGTCCACATCCTTGTAATCGTCCCACCCATACTCCGGCGCGACGACGCCGTAGCCGACAAACACCACGTCGGAAGTCTCCACCTTGACTTCAGGCGCCGCCCGCCGCGTGACCGCAACGTAATCATCGTTAGATTTAAGTTCAATGGTCTTGCCGCCGGCGTCGAACGTAGCGCGCGCATCAGCGGTGAATCCGACGAGGGGAACCTGCTGTGAGTAAGTTCCATCGGGGTTACCGGGTTTGAGGCCGAGGCGCTTGAACTGCTCGGTGATGTAGCTAACCGACAATTCTTCGCCGCGTGTGCCGGGCGCGCGTCCCTCGTATTCGTCAGACGAAAGTACTTTGATGTGCCGTATTAGGTCATCAGAGTTGACCGTTGCGAGGGCCGGCTTGATGTCGGCGGCGGGTGATTGTGCGGTGTTGGTGGCCTGGTTCTGATTATCAGCAGTGACACACCCCTGAACCAGAACGATCACAGCGGCGTACATACCGAATCGGAGAAAATAGTTTTTCATTGCGTCGACAGCCTCGAAATTTACGTGAAATGTGAAAGCGGTTGAATTTGCTTCTAAGCCTAAACGTCGGATATGTCAAATTCAGAGGCAGGGTTGCATCTTCTAAAGCAAGTTGCTGGAGGCCCGGTGCTACAAGAATTCAGAATTTATTGACATAATCCGAAGCGGCATACGGAAGTGTTCCCATCCGTTCTCGGGCGCGACACATTCAAAAAGGAACAGCCAACGGCAACTGAAGCCGGCTTTTCGACTAACACAAGGTCTTGGCTCAACGAAAAGGAATTATTAATGAAGTTACCTGACAAATTGCGGAGGGCCGCGTTGCTTCTGACCGCCGTCTGCCTTGTGGCGTCGTATGTGCCAGCGCAACGTCGCCGCACGCCGACGCGCTCTAAACCCCCCGCCCTCACGTCTACCAAATCAGCGTCATCTAAGCCGACATCGACGAAGCCTTTTGCTACCAAGCCCGTGCCAACGCCCGCCGCGACTGTCCCGGCTTCTACCATCGCGATTGACCCGCAGCGACAGCAGGCGCCGCTTGATCAGGATTTCGCCTTCGACGAAATTGTGGCGAGCGACACTTATGCCGTCTACGGGGAGGTGCGGGGAATCGGTCAACTGATCAGCGCCGGCAACGTCACAGAGACGTTTCAGTTGTTCACGGGATTGGCGATGGGTGCCAATGGACTGTCCGAGATGACGAGCACTCTGGAATTTCTGACGAAGCATTCCGAACTGCTAGCCGATGCGAACGGTTCATTTGCCATGATGCCGACGCGGCGCGGCGTGCCGGAGACGGTTTCGGCACTGCGACTGCCGAGCGTCGAAGCCGCGCGTACATTCGAGCCGCAGCTGCGAAAGTATTTGGCGACGCTGCCCGGAATGGGCGCGTCCGCTGAAATGTCAGCCGGTGTCGCACGCATGTCGAAGAAGAGAAAGACGAACGCCAACGCCACACTCAGTCCGCAGTCTCGATTCACCATCAAGCGCTACGGCAGCATGTTGATGTTGAGCGACAAGCCGTTCAACTTGAAAGCACTTAAGTTAGAGAATGCAACGACATTCAGTGATGACGCGCGACTCCAGCGGATTCGGGGGCGTCTGGCGTCCGAGCAGTTGTTCGTCTATGTCAACACCGATCAGATTGAGCGTTATAGCAAGTTGACGAGGGAAGAGGCCGAGGCGCAAATGGAAGATGCGCAAAAGGCCGGCTCCGACGTTCAAATGATACCGAACGTGCAGCGCGCCGGACGAACAACAAACGACGGCGAGGTAACAGAAACGAGCGACAATGCGAATCAAGGGACGGCGGTAATCGTCGGCACAAACAACGGGACGGGTGTCGTTGTGGGCGTCACGAAAACTGATGCCGACTCTCAAGCGGCAACAGTCACCGGAACCATTCAGACGGAAGCCGACAGACCAGATGCGTTGCTCACTGAGGAAGAAACTAAACTCGCCGAAGACGAAGTGAAGGCGCTCAAAACAGTTGAAGCGCAGCAGGCAAACGATGGCGTTTCGCTTAACATCCTCAGCGGACTATTCGGCGGACTCACCGGGGGCATGCCGGAATGGCCGGAAGCGGTTGGCGTCGGCGTCGGGTTCGAGGGCAGCGACTATCTCGTGCGCGTCCTTGTCGATAACGGCGTGGAACAGAAACCGGCGGGGCGAAGTCCATTGATTCCGTTCCTACCCTTCATCATTCCCGGCCCGCCGGTTTCGTCCGAAGCAGCATCGATTGCCCCAGCCACGTCGGAGATGTTGTTCAGTGTTTCGCTTGATGCGCCGCGCATTTTCGAGGAGTTGGTTGAACGCGCCGATGCCACGAAACTACAACAGCAATCGGTAGAGAATCGCACGCCGGTGACTGGACAGGATAAAGAGCCGACTATGAAAGAGCGGATGGCGGCGCTCGAAGCGAAGTATAAGTTTCGCATCAAGGAAGAATTTCTCGCGACGCTCGGCCACGAGGTCGCTGTCAGCGCGCCGCTCTCATATTTTGGTATGTCACGGCGCGGGAGCGGACGACGCGCAGCGAAGGAATCGGACGCAGGCATGGTGGTGCTGGTCTCTCTGAAAGACCGCGAGGCGTTTCGTGCAATGCTGCCGCGCGTGTTCGATGCATTCGGCATGAAGGCGATCTTCGATTTGGCACGTACCGAAAAACAGGGCGACGTTGAAATTCTGAGTATCGCCGATTTCTCAATCGCGTTCGTTAATAACTTCCTCATCGTCTCACCTGACGGAAAGAGCGTCCGCCGCGTTGTCGACGCATACACGAACGGCACAACGCTCGGCGGCGACGAGACATTTCGCGCCGCGACCGGATGGGCGCCGACTCAAAAGCTCGCGCAAGTTTACATTTCACCGAAGCTAATGGAAGGGATGCTGGCCGACCTCAGAAGCATGAACGCGCACAGCGACCCGGAAGTAAAAGAGTTGATTGGGAATTTGAGCGTCACGGCAGACGCGATTACTTACGCCGCGTCGGGCGACGATCAATCGCTGATGCACGAGTTGCATCTTCCCAAGGGGCTGCTTCAATTATTCGCGTCTTCGGCGAGTGTTGCCATCAAGCAAGCGCCGTTGCTCGGCAGCGAATCCCGCGCGATGTATATGCTGACGACCATCGCCGAGGCCCAGGAATCCTACAAGTCGAAAGGCAAGAGCGGCTATGCCATGTTGGACGAACTCAAGAAAGAGAAACTCATCCCCGAAGGTTTACTTGAGGATGGCAATACTCGCCAAAGTAGCAATTATAAGATCGACCTCACCGTCTCCGGCGACAGTTTCGAGGCGACCGCGACTCCCATCGAGTATGGCGCAAACGGTCGCCGTTCATTCTTCATCGACGAGAGCGGTAAACTGCGCGGCGCCGACCACGGCGGAAAACCCGCGACCGTGTCTGACGAACCGTTAGATTAAATGTTCAGTCGGTACAATGTTGATGACGGGGGAGCAAGCGACGGATTTGATTAACTGCATCATTCAACGGGAGCGCGATGCGGACGCTGCGCTCAATCATCAGTTGGGCGTTCACTTCGCCGAGTTGGCGCGGTTTTCGTCGTTGAAGCAAGCCGAGATGTCGCCGCTCTACCGCCGACTCCGTCCGGAGATTGAGAGGGTTTTGCAGAGTGTGGAGTGTGGCGAATTCGGCAGACGCTTTGAAGAATCGAGCGTTGCCAGGACGCATCACATGGCGTCTTCAATCAAAGCGACTGCCTGGAACTTGGAGCGCGGACTCCGTCTCTCCGGCATCATCGATGTGTTGAAGCACGACCCAGCGCTGAGCGGAAGCGATGTTCTGCTGTTGACCGAGCTTGACTACGGTATGGCACGCACCGACAACCGTCCGGTCGCGCGCGACATCGCCGAGGCGCTCGGATTGAATTACGCTTTCGCACCATGCTATCTCGCGCTGAATAAAGGCAGCGGCCTTGAAAGTGAAGTCGAAGGCGAGAACACACAGGCGCTGCACGGCAACGCTCTGATGTCGCCACACCAACTCCGTCGCGTCCACACGATTACGCTGCCGAACGGCAAAGATAAAATGAAGGGCAAAGAGAAACGGCTCGGCAGCCAGCGAGCGGTGGTCGCCGATGTCGAACATTCGCATACCCCGTTCCGCGCGGTCAGCCTGCACCTTGACGCACACTCGTCACAACAACATCGGCACCGACAGATGCGCATCGTACTCGATCACCTGGAGAAGTTGCGTCCGTCGCTTCCGGTTTTGATCGGTGGCGACTGGAATACATCAACGTATAATTCGCGGCGAGCGTTCTATTCGATTGCTGGCTACGTCCGCCGCGTGGCAATGGGTGTCGGGAACGTCATCAAAAATCACTACCCGCATCCGGATCGTTGGTTCGAGCGCAAGCTGTTTCGCGAGTTGGAGCGGCGCGGATACGGATACCGTGAATTGAACGAGACTGGAATCGGCACGCTCCACTACGACATTAACGACATCGCGGTGTATCGCAATATGTCCGAATGGGTGCCGGAATGGTGCTTCTGGTTCATTCAGTGGGCGCTGAAAAACAACGGCGGGCGCTGCTCGCTCAAACTGGACTGGTTCGCGGGGCGCGGCATCAACCCGGATTTGCAGCGACCCCCGCGCGTCGTCCCCCATTTGCGCGGAGCACATACAATGCTCTCCGACCACGACCCAATCATCCTGCACTTCAATGTCGGGGGTGGCTCAATGAGTGGAGAGAAAGAGTAACTGCGGATGAACGCAGATAGACGCGGATTAAACCCTTGCTTTGTCTGATCGGCGTTAATCCGCGTTAATCCGCGACTCATCTCTCATAACTGACCCATTACCCAATTTCGAGCGGCGCGAAGGCGGCATCGCTTGAACATTTCGTTTGTCTCGAGAGCGCGCACCGTGTGAAAGTCCTGACTCTTAGATTGAGCAGTAGGCGTATTCGACGCCGTCCATGAAAGAATTACCAATTGACGCGCTTCTCAGGGAGATCATCCGCTCTCTGCGCGAGTCACCTAACATTGTCATCGAAGCACCTCCCGGTGCGGGTAAAACGACACGCGTACCACCCGCTCTGCTCGACGCGGGACTGGCGGGTGATGGAGAAGTATGGGTATTGGAGCCGCGGCGTCTGGCGGCGCGAATGGCGGCGCGGCGGGTCGCGGAAGAGCGGGGTGAGCGGCTCGGCGAAACCGTCGGCTATCAAGTGCGTTTTGAAGAAGTTGCTTCGCTCCGGACACGTCTGCGCTTTCTCACCGAAGGCGTGCTGACCCGGAGGATGTTGCGTGATCCAACGCTCGCGCGGGTCGGCGTGGTCGTGCTCGACGAATTTCATGAGCGCCACTTACAGGCCGATCTCGCGCTTGCGCTGTTGCGGCGGTTGCAGCGTAACGCGCGACCCGACATGCGAATCATCGCGATGTCGGCGACGCTGGATGCGGCACCGGTCGCGCGATTCCTTGGCGACTGCCCGGTGCTCCGTTCGCAAGGCCGTCTCTTCAATGTCGAGATCAAACATCTTGCGCTCATTAATGAGACGCCTCTGGCATCGCAGGTCGAAGCGGCAGTGCGAAGGTTAGTCGTTGAGGCGTCGAACGAAACCCTGCCAAGTGGTCAGACTTCGCATGGAGAAATACTAAAAAGACAAAAGCCGAACGGCGACGTGCTGGTGTTCCTGCCCGGTGCGGCTGAGATTCGGCGCGCACAGGAAGCATGTGCCGGTGTTGCCGCGCAATCCGATCTGCTCGTCCTGCCGTTGCACGGAGAATTGTCTCCATCCGCACAAGATCGCGCCGTCAGCCCGGCGTCGCAACGCAAAATCATTCTCTCGACCAATGTCGCCGAGACTTCCGTGACCATCGATGGTGTCGTCGCGGTCATCGACTCCGGACTGGCGCGCGTCGCCAGCCACTCGCCGTGGTCGGGATTGCCGACACTCAGAGTCGAACGCATCAGTCAAGCTTCAGCGATACAACGCGCGGGCCGTGCCGGGCGGACACGCCCGGGCACATGTCTGCGCTTGTACACCGCACAAGAGTTTGCCGCGCGTCCCGCGCACGACGCGCCGGAAATTCAGCGACTCGACCTCGCCGACACTGCGCTTGAACTTCACGCGGCGGGCATCACCGACCTAAATGATTTCGAGTGGTTCGAAGCGCCGCCAGCGCCCGCGCTCGCCGCCGCTGGAACTTTGTTGCTACGCTTAGGCGCAATCGACGAAGAGGGCAGTGTGACCGCGCTCGGCGAGCGGATGCTGCGCTTGCCGCTTCACCCGCGGCTCGCGCGCGTGGTGGTCGAAGCTGAGGCGCGCGGGGTGGCGGAAGAAGGTTGCGTGATCGCGGCGCTCATCAGCGAGCGCGACATCCGCGCCGACGACATCATGCGCGACGCACGCGAGCGACCAGCAACAGATACGGCTGCCACAGGCAGCTCTGATCTACTCCGTCTGCTCGACCTTTTCACCGAGGCATCATTGTCTGATTTCGCGCCGGAGCAATTGCGCCGTATGAAGCTCAACGTCGGCGCAGTCGGTGCGGTGGATCATGTGCGGCGTCAACTTCTGCGCTTGTGCCGAATCGAAAACCCGAAAGTCATATCATCGGATAAGAAGAGCGCATCGAACGCCATCCGCGAAACGGAGTTATTGGTTTCTGTTCTCGCGGGCTATCCGGACCGCGTGGCGCGGCGACGCACGACGCCGAACGAGAATCGACAAGTGGGTCGTGAGTTATTACTTGCCGGCGGTGGGGCCGCGGAGTTGTCAGCGGAGAGTGTGGTGCGCCAAGCGGAATTTCTGGTCGCTGTGGACGCCGCCGAGCGCCGCGCATCAAGAGCACGTTCGGGTAGAATCGCGGGCGCACGCTCAGGCGCTCGTACCCTGGTTCGCCTCGCGAGTGCGATTGAGCCGGATTGGCTGTTTGATCTTTTCACCGACCGGATTAGCGAGACGATAGAAGCGGTGTGGAACGCGACGGGCCAGCGGGTTGAGGTCATGCAGCGTTTGATGTACGACGAATTGGTGATTGATGAATGCCGCGCAAGCAATGCTGGCGGCGAGGCAGCGGCCCGCATTCTGGCCGAAGCCGCGTTGGCCGCCGGGGTGCAAACTTTCATTGAACGCGACGAGGTTGATCGTCTTCTCGCGCGAATTGAATTCGTCACCCGGACATTCCCCAAAAACGGTTTTCCCGACGTCGGCGAAGATGACCTGCGCGCCGCGCTGGTTCAATTGTGCGAAGGCCGGCGGAGCTTTGCCGAACTGCGTGAAGCAGCACGCGCCGGCGGGTTGCAGAACATCCTGCGCCGGACTCTGAGCGCCGAGCAACAGCGCGTGTTGGCGACGGCGGCACCTGACCGTGTGACGCTCGCGCGCGGGCGACAAGTGAAGGTTAGCTACGAACGTCGACAAACTCCGTGGGTTGCGACGCGGATGCAGGATTTTTTCGGGATGAATGAGGGGCCGAAAATCGCCGGCGGCAGAGTCACGCTGGTGCTGCACCTGCTGGCTCCAAACAATCGACCGGTGCAGGTCACCGAAGACCTCGCCGGATTCTGGGAGCGCCATTACCCGCAGGTGCGCCGCGAACTCAGCCGCCGCTATCCACGACATGCCTGGCCGGACAATCCACTCCAGACCACGGCGAATTAAAAAGTGAAACTTGACCTGCTCCGCTCCAACTCACGCTTCACTAATCTGCTCGAGCGCATTAACCATCCGAGCTTTAGTTGAAGAAATGCGACTATCACACAGACTAAAGTCTATGTGATAGTCGCTCGTCAGGGTCTTGTAAGTTATGGTTTAGAGAGTATCGAAGCCTTGCTACTGCTTACCTGCTTTGACCGCCTCGATAATGCTGAACGGTGATTTGGTCGGGATGATGCGCGTCAGTGTAAAGCCGGCGGCGGCGAGTAGCGCGCGGTATTCCGCCTCTGTGCGTTCCGCGCCACCGGGCGAGACGAGCATTTCAAGGTCGAGCAGTTTGCTGTAGTGCGGAGCGTCGCCTGCCGGAACAACTGTCTCGGCGATCAGAACCTTACCGTCGTCACTCATCGCCGCGTGGATGTTGCTCAGAATCCTGACGCAGCGTTCGTCGTCCCAATCGTGAATGATGTGCTTCATGATGTAAGCGTCCGCGCCCGATGGAACGGACTCGAAGAAGCTGCCTGCGACTTTCTCGACGCGATTCGTCACACCTTCCTTTTCAAACAACGCTCCGGCGCCTTCGATCACCTGCGGCATGTCGAACAGAATGCCGTCGAGGTTCGGAGTCGCTTTCAGAATCTGAGCGAGCAGATAGCCGTGGCCGCCCGCGATGTCGGCAATGGTTTTGAAGCTTGAAAAATCATATGCCTCAACAACCACCGGGGCCGTCCCGACGGACATGTCAGTCATCGCGCCGTTAAAGATTTCGGCCTGTTCACGGTTCGCTTCAAAGTAGTCGAACACTTCCGCGCCGTGAACGTGACCCCACGCCGGTTTTCCCGTCCGCACGCTGTATAACATGTCGCTCCACACGCGCCAGTGCCATTCTTCACCCATGAAAATCGCGCCGTTGCGCATCGACGAAGGCGCGTCCGAACGAAGCGGCTCGGCATACTGCGTCAGAGAGAAAACTTTCGGGTCGGTCTCGGCGAACACTCCGACGCCGGCGAGCGAACGCAACACCCGATACAGTGCGCCTTCATGCGTGCCAGTGGCGGCGGCAAGTTCGGTGATTGACCGCGGCTTGTCTTTCAGAAGGTCAGCGATTCCGAGTTTGGCGGCGACGTACAGCGCCTGCGTCATCATCGCGCCGAACGCGAGGTTGGTTAAAAACGCTTCGGGCGGCATCTGTTGAATCGCGTCTGTGTTGTTGACTTGGGGGTTCATTGTTTCGTCTCCTTATCTGAATCTGAAAATGAATTACTTGATGGTGATTCCGCCTTACGATTCAGGGAATCTACTTTTTCACCGCCACGTCCATGATGGCTTGTGCGGCCTGTTCGATCATCGGCGAGAGGATGTCTTCGCCGTCCGACTTGGCTTTCGCCTTGAGTTGCTTTGCGACCAACGGCGTCGCGTTGCCCGGAGTTTGCATGTTCACTTCAAGCTGAAGTTCATCTTTTGATTTAACGCTGGCCGACATTGAAGTCGCCGAATAAATTGCTGTCGAAGCGACTTGTCCGGCGATTGCACCCGCGACGTGGCCGCTGCCATAACCGGCATGCGAAACGGCTGTACTGGCGACACTACCCAGCATCTTTCCAAACATGCCGCCACCACCGCCGCCCTTCTTGTGGGACGCGGTAGCGTAGATCACAAAGTCGCATTCCTTCTGCTTTGCTTCCGCATCTATTTGCGATGCGAGGCGCGCGTCAATCCCGATCACCTCGACGTTCGGCGCTTTAAGAAACTGAGTCAGCGTATTGCCGATGGCGGCGGAGAGTTCCGTGGCGTTCATGCCTTCGCCGACCGCGCCGGTTTTCACAGTTGCCAGGCCGATGCGAACGACGCCCGGTTTTTTCTCGCCGATTTCCCCGGAAGCGTTGGCAGATTGCTTCGCCATGTTTTTAACGTTCGCGTTCGTGCCCGAATCGGCGTTGCCCGTGGCGTTAACATCAGACCCGGCTGTGCCTGTATGCATGCTGGTCATCGCGGTCGTTGGCGCATACAACGCCGTTGAATCTTTAACTTCCTTGAAGCCGGCAGGGGCGTCAAACAGCGCGGCGTCGAGCGTGGCTTGCGAGAGTTCGACGACTTCCTGGGTGAAGGTGTAGGTGACTTCGCCGTTGTCGCCGAACATCGTCGTCTTCACAAGGACGGGATAGCCTTCTTTCGCGGTGCCGATCTGCTTGGTGTCGTAACGATCCTGACAGCCGGACTTGTCGTTGCGCGGGCGCCAGTTCTTGTACTGTTCATACTGGCAGTCGAGCGCGAAGGCAGCGTCAATGTACCAGCCGTCGGTTTCCATCCGATTTTTGAAAGGGGTGCAGGCATCGGGCGAAGACTCTGTGACCATCGTCTTGATGATGTGCCGCGCCGTATAACCGAACATCTGTTTACGCTCGCCCGTGTCTTTGGTCGTGACCGTCATTGTGACCAAACCACCTTTTCGCGTCGCGGTCGGTTGCTGGGTGCTGGCGTTCGAGGATTGTGCCGGGGTGGTGGTATCGTTGTCCTGCGCCCAATTGTTGATGAAGTATGTACTGGTAGGCGGGCTGATTTGCAGATTACGTCTGAGGTCGCACTGCTGAATGTCGATGACGGGATTGCGCGCCGTCTCGGTGCGTTGGCGTTTGCCTTTGATATATACAGTGCCTTCATACGATTCACCGCTCATCGTCTGACGTGTTTTAATTTTCACGTCGGCGAGCGCGGTGGTGGTTGACAAGACAAGACATGAAAGCAGCATCGCAAATCGAACGAGGTAGTTAGGGATCATCATTTGTATTGCTTCTCCTGAGCGGGGTGCATTCTGGATTGGGCATTTCTGCCCTCAATCGCTAACGCGAGGAATGTAAGGCAGATGTATCACAGATCGAAGAAAATTTTAACTTTTGAGAGAAGAATCTTGGCGGGACGTCTAAAAGTAAGGCAAAAGTAGTAGCCAATCAAAGCAATATAGAACAGGCGGGCTGGCAATTGCTCGCCGGCCCGCCTGTTGTTAATCCCACAACTGGTCAGAAAATACTATTCGTTGCCGGACAGCTTAAGCGCCTGCCCCTTTGCTCATCGCCTGCTGGTAAAGCTCAGGGGTACTCTGTTCAATCTTTTGTGCGGTCTGCTCCTCCTGGCGGAGAATCTGCTGCAAAAGCTGTGCGACCTCGGTCTGACCCGTTTGCTGTGCGCCCGTAATTAGCGCGCGGTACGAAGCGATTTCGTAATGCTCGACCTTCGAGCAGCCGCCGGCAATCGCGAGATCGACGAGCGCCGGTGACTTCGAGACTTCTTTCAGCGTTTTCTGGCCTTCGCTGACAATCCCGGCGGCGCCGGTGCACTTGATGCGTTCGGGCGACTCGCCCAACAGGTCGTAAACCTGTTCGAGGATGGTGATCTGCTGCTCGGTCTCAGCGATGTGCTGTTCGAGCAGAGACTTAACAGTCTGCGAGTTCGCTTGCGGCAGCATCTCCTGCTGTGCTTCCAAAAACTGATGCTCGGCGTCGTACATATCACCGAGGCCGTGTATCATCTTTTCCTGTAGATTGTTGATAGCCATTGTTACTTTACTCCTTAGTTACTCAAGTGGGTAGTGATTCGAAATCGCTGCCCTAAAGTGAAAAAAGCGGCGACCGAAGCCGTTCCGTCCGCTCGTGTTGTTCGGATTGTGATGCCGGGGTAAGTTACATGGAAAGGTTGGTGAAAGTCACCGCAATAATGTTGAAGATATGAGGATTTTTTGTGTCTCTCAGGTTAGGATCAAAAGAAAGGCTGAAAAGAATATGAAACCATCGACGCTTCATCTCCTCGGTCTGTGTTGTGTTGTGGCGGGGGCGCTCCTCTTCGTCCTTAATCTCAGGCGTTTCACTAATTTGGGAACGTACTTTTTTGCGTCTCCTCTGTTTATCTTAGGCGTGGTGCTGGTAGTTTTGGCGAAAAAGAAAGGCGATCAAAAATGAGCGCGAACGAAACAAGCGAGAAGGTCTGTTTACACGGAGTCTGCAACTGCGTAGCCGAAACAGACAGCGACTACTGCGGCCCGTACTGCGCCGGAGTCGGTGACACCACCAACAATACAGTCGATGATTCCCTTGAGATGATTTGTGACTGCGGCCATCCGACATGTATTGGGTGACTCGTGAGGCGCATTACATGTTGGCGCGCATCAGTCGCCGAAGTCAGGGCGTGAATTCACTTGTAAAAAAGTTGCTGCGCAGTTGTGAGAGATGGCATGACGGGCATAAAATCAAGGCCACGGATTTCTACTTTGAACTGGCAGCAAATCCGGTCCGCGAATAAACTTTTGTCAATATAACTTCTGAATCCGAAAGCAAGCGTTTTCCACGCCGGGTTATAGACCGAGCGAGATGAACGCGTTGCTCTGGGTGGGCGGCGTCGCCTTCAACGTTTTGAAAATAAAGGAGCCGAATTATGTCGAACGGAAAAGTTGATCGTCGAGGTTTCGTCAAGACCGCCGTCGGTGCAGGCGTCGGAGCCGGTCTGTTGAACAGCACGCGCACGGTGCACGGGCGTATTCTGGGCGCGAACGACCGCATCAATCTCGGTGTGATCGGCGTCGGGGGGCGCGGCACATATCTCATCAAATGGGCGATGGATTCAGGGCAGAAACCGACCACGCCCGCGCAGATCGTCGCAGTCTCTGACGTGTACGCCAAGCGCACTAAAGTGGCAAAAGAGACCGCGAAGTGCGAAGGCTACATGGACTACCGCGAGATTATTAACCACAAAGATATCGACGCGGTGATCATCGCGACACCCGACCACTGGCACGCGCCGATGGCGATTGAGGCGATGGAGCGGGGCAAGGACGTCTACCTCGAAAAGCCGATGACGCACACTGTCGACGAAGCCCGGCGCGTCTACGAGTCGGTGAAGAAGACGAACCGCATCATGCAGGTCGGTTCCAACACGACCAGTTCCGATCAGTGGTGGAAAGCGCGCAAAGCAATTCAGGACGGGATGATTGGCAAGCTGCTGATGAGCCAGGGTTCTTATCACCGCAATTCGAAAGAGGGCGAGTGGAACTGGAAAATCGACGCGGCGGCTGGCCCCGATGGTAAAGGCGACGACTTCATCGATTGGAAGATGTGGCTCGGCAACGCACCGAAGCGCTCTTTTGACGCCGACCGCTTCTTCCGATTCCGCAAGTACTGGGACTATTCAGGCGGCATCGCGACCGATCTCTTCTATCACGTGATGGCTCCGCTGAATATCTGCTGGGGCGAAGCGCAGTTTCCGTACCGCGTCTCCGGCAACGGCGGAATTTACGTTTTCAACGATGGGCGCGAAGTCCCCGACACGTTCACTCTGACCGCCGACTACGCAAAGGGCCATACGGTCGTTCTCAGTTCGTCGATGGCGAACGACACGCACATCCCCGGCCTGATTCGCGGCCACGAAGGAACGATCATGATGGTGCCGCACGGCAAGTTCGAGGGCAGGGTCGAGTCGATTACGGTCACGCCACAGGGACTCGCGAAAGAGAAGTTTGTTCAGAAGTACGGTTCCGAGGAAGTGAAGCTTCAAACTGAGCCGCGCGAATCGCACATGGAAAACTTCCTGCGTTGCGTGCGCACGCGCGAGACGCCGGTGCTCGACGCTCTGACCGCCTACAAAGCGATGGCGTCCATCGGGATGAGCGTCCAGTCGTACCGCGAGGGCCGCGTCCTGTACTTCGACGAGCGCCAGCAGAAGGTCACGACTACGCCGCCAAAGATGATTAATGGCGACGGGCGCGCAACGGAGTAAACCGCTTTCGCACGTATCACAATGCGCGTGTTGCCGCACCAACCCGCGCGCCAAATTAACGTGAGCATAAACGCTCAACTTCGTGACTGGCGTCCGCATCTAACCGGGCGTCAGTCACTTTAAAAATCCACAGTCCAAATCAATTCAGTTGTAGAACTTTAAGGAGAAGTAGCCCTGATGAGTATCCAAGCGAGGGGACGAAATCCGGTTTATGATGTCGTCGTGGTCGGCTCTGGCGCGGCGGGCGGAATCACCGCCAAAGTGCTGGTCGAGCGCGGGCTGAGGGTCGCCATGATCGAGGCCGGTGCGCTCCGTGATCCGTTGAAAGATTTTGCTTACCACGAGCCTTTTCCTTACGACAAACCTCTGCGCGGATTGGATGAGAAAACGTCTGAGCAGGCCATCGTCAAAGAGCGCTATTCGTTCATCAAAAACCCGGACGAACCGTACAGCACGCCTTCGGAATTGCCTTACGATTGGTTCCGGGCGCGCAACGTCGGCGGGCGGACGATGTTTTGGGGACGGTTCATCAACCGCTTTCACCAGACCGACTTGAAGGGTTATTCAAACGACGGCCAGGGAAAAGACTGGCCCATCTCTTACGCCGATGTCGAGCCGTACTACAACAAAGTCGAAACGTTCATCGGCGTCTGCGGGTCAAAAGAGAATCACCCGGACATGCCGGACAGCGACCACCTGCTGCCGGCGGTTGCGTTGAAATGCGCCGACCATTTGCTGAAGCGCGCGTGCGCCAAGATCGGCATTCCCACCATCAACGCCCGGCGCGCGATGCTCACCAAAAACTACAACGGCTTCAAGGAGTGCCACTACTGCGCGGGCTGCGATAACGGCTGCGAGACTCACTCTTTCTTCAACACCGCGTTTCGCGTCGTCGTGCCGTTGATGCAGAAGTACCCGCGCACATTCAAGGTCTTTACCAATGCAATGGCGCGGTCGATTGACGTGAACGAGAGAGGGCTGGCGAGTGGTGTGACGTACGTCGACAAGACGACCGGGCAGGCCAAACAGGTCAAGGGGCGGGCCGTCGTCGTGGCTTGCGGCGCGCTCGAAACGGCGCGCCTGATGATGCTCTCGACTTCGCCGCGCTTCCCCGACGGTATCGCCAATTCGAGCGGACAACTGGGGAAGAACTTCATGGAGCACCTCGACGCGAAGGCCCAGGGGTATTTGACCGACCTTAGTTTCGCGGTTCCTTATATCGGCGACGGCATCGGCGGTTCGCACATCGTCATCCCGTGGTTCGGACTTGAAAAGCCGAAGAACACTTACAACTTCGCGCGTGGATTTCACATTGAGCCTTCGGCGCGGCTGGGGATGCGGCCCGACAAGAATCCGAAGAGCTTCAACGGTTTCGGAACAAGCTTTAAGCGTGAGGTACGGAGTTGGTACGGCACCCGTGTGCGGCTTTCGACGCACGGCGAACAACTCGCCAGCCCTCAGAAGTATGTTGAATTGGACAAGCAGTCGGTCGACAAGTGGGGCATGCCGGTGCTCAAGATTCACCACCCGTTCGACGACAACGACCGCAATATGTTCAAGTTTATGCAGCAGACATTTGAAGAAATTCTAACCGCCGCGAAGGCCGTCGATGTGACCGTGTCGAAGATGCCCGAAACAGCCGGTGCATCGATTCATGAAATGGGCACCGCGCACATGGGCGACGACGCGAAGACATCGGTGCTGAACAAATTCAACCAGGCATGGGACGTCAAGAATCTATTCGTCACCGACGGCGCGGCGTTCACCTCCGGGTCGCACAAGAACCCGACCCATCACATCATGGCACTGGCGTGGCGCGCTGCCGATTACATGATTGAAGAAATGAGAAAAGGGAATCTGTAAACAGGTTCGGGCGGCACCATTGACCGGGGCGCGGCAAAGCGAGTTATCATAAACTTTGTCGTGCCCCGGCTCATGGTTTCATAATCATTTCAGCTACTCGTCGTGCCGTCAGTTCCAGGGCGGAACTCGCACATGACACAACACCCGCCACATTCATCCCACCCGTCCGATGCTGCTCTCGCCATCAATCAACTGAAACGGAAAAACAGTCTGCTGCTCCCGGCGATAATCAGTGTCAGTTTTTTTTTGATTCTCGCCTACGTCGCGCGCACTCATACCTTCGGGACTTATTCAACGGAAACCGATTTTTATCACTTCTACGCACCCGACGCCGAGCGTCTGGCGGTTGGGCAATTCCCCGACAACACTTTTCAGGGGCCGGGCTATCCGGCGATGCTGGCTCTGACAGGTAAGCTGACGGGCGACTTGTTCGTCGCAGGCAAGTGGGTGTCGTTGGTGTGTGCAGCGGTGGTCGGCTTTTTTACATTTCTGGTTTTCGCACGTGCCATCGGTTACTGGGTCGGCGTCGGCGCGCAGTTGATCGTGTTGGTCAGCAAGCATTTCCCCGAATTCGGGATGAGCGCGACGACGGACATGTTCTTCCTGATGTTGTGCCTGGCCGCGCTGGTTGTCTTTACGACTGAAAGTTTGCCGGTGCGCTGGCGTACAATTCTCACCGCAGTGCTCACCAGCCTTACTTACCTGACACGCTACAACGGCCTGTTTCTACTGGCAACTTTTGTATTCGGCATCGTCGCTTTCGACATCTACAAGCAAAGCCGGCGCGTGCGCCTCGGTCTTGCGGCGCTTTTCTGTGCGGTCTTCCTGTTGGTCAGCGCACCGTGGCTGTACGCCAATTACAAGCAGCACGGCTCGCCCATCTACAACACCAACTATCTGAACATCGCCACCGAGTTTTACCCGGAATTGGTGAACGATAATGTGGTTCAGGAAGGGACGCGCAAACTGGGTGAGGTGTTTCGCTCATTCGGCGATGTCCTCAGTTACGCCCCACGACGGATTGCCAGCCACTACCCCGTGAATCTTTACGAAAGCGTTTACCAGAGCGTCACGGATGACCTTGTTAGTCCGTGGGTCGGGTGGCTCGCGCTCATCGGGGTCGTGCTGGCCCTCATCGATTGGCGCTCAACGCCGTTAGCTCGGTTGCTGCTATTTTCAGGCGTGATTTACATGCTCCTCCTCGCGCTGACGCACTGGGAAACGCGCTACTACTTTTACATGCTCCCGCTTTACGCCGGTCTGGCGGTGTACGCGGCTGTGAGGCTGCTTGAATTGGCGCGGGCGCGTGGTTTTGCTCGTCAACACGCATTTGTGTTGGCCCCGCTCATGTTAGTTTCGGTGATGGTCGCGCACTCTTTCATGTCGGCGCGGAATGAGACAGCGCGATTTCTCGCGAGCCACCCGCGGGAGGTCTTAAAGGCGTGTGATTATTTCCGGCAGGCGAATATTACGGGGTCGATTGTCGTCGCGCGTAAGCCGCACGTGGCATACATCTGCGGGCAGCGTTGGGTTTTCTTTCCGCAGGTCAAATCGCTTGATGAGTTGAAGGTCTGGCTGGAAGCTAACCGCGTCGATTATCTGACGATCAGTTCCGTCGAAATCTCACGGCGGCGTGAATTGGCGATGCTCAAAGACCCGCGCAACGCGCCCCCGTGGTTGAGAGCCGTGTGGGTCAACTCCAACCCGGCTTTCGTACTTTACCAGCCACGCCTGGATGAAACGATCAAGCCGTAGGTGGTGGCTCAATTACGGGAGAGAAAGAGTAGCCGCAGATGAACGCGGATCAACGTCGATCAGACAAATCAAATGTTTTAATTCGCGTCTCTCTGCGTTCATCCGCGGCTCATCTGTCAAGACCTGCCCCACTACCAAGCCGTCAAAAAATTGGAGAGATAACTACGCGCCAACGGGTCGCACATCGCTGCGAGAAGATCACTCGCGCTGGTTCCCCATCGGCGAGTCTAGCACGTCATGTCGCGTAATGATGCCGGTAATCCGACCGTACTCTTCGACAAGCACAGCCGGGCTGGCGCGGAGTTGCCGCGTCACGTCCGCCGCGCTGGCATCGACATCGACCACCGGGAAACTCAGGTCCATCACATCGCTCACCGGAGATTCGAGTAACTCGCGCTTGTCGAGCGCTCTTGCCAGGACACGATTCTCGCGCACTGCGCCGACCGACTTGCCTTCTTCGAGCACCGGAATGTAAGACAACGCCAACTCGTTCATCTTCGCCAGAACATCGGCGACTCGTTCGTGAGGGTCGACACTGACGAGCGTCTTCGGGGAGTTTTGGTTTTTCGTTTCGTTAATCAAACCGGCGGTAATCTTTTGCGGTTCGAGCAAGCGCTTCTCTTTCATCCACTCATCGGAATGATGTTTCGTCAGATAATGCTCGCCGGTGTCGCACACGATAAAGACGACGACGCCGTTCTCGTCAAGATGACGCGCCACGCGCAACGCCGCCACGAAGTTAGTTCCGGTCGAGCCACCGCAGAAAATCCCTTCGACTTTGCCCAACTGCCTCGAAGCTTCAAAAGATTCCCGGTCGGTGACGTTGATGATTTCATCGACATACTTTATGTGGACGTTTTCCGGAATGATCTCCTGCCCGATTCCTTCGACAAGGTACGGAGTCGCTGCGACGAGTTGGCCCGTCTCCTTGTAAGTCTTAAACACGGAGCCGTACGGGTCGGCGCCGATAATCCTGACGGCCGAACTCTTCTCTTTCAAAAATCTTCCTGTTCCGGAGATGCTGCCGCCCGTTCCCAAACCCGCGACGAAGTGTGTGATCCGGCCTTCGGTCTGCTCCCACAACTCAGGCCCGGTCGTCCTGTAATGCGCTTCGGGGTTGGCGGGATGGGCGTACTGGTTCGGATAAAAAGAGTTTGGAGTTTCGGCGGCAATGCGCTGGGCAGTTGAAATATAATGATCAGGCGTGCCGGGTTTCGCCGACGCCGGGGTGACGACGACATCCGCGCCGAGCGCTTTGAGGTAACGCCGCTTTTCCACAGAGGCTTTGTCCGTCATCACGAAAATACACCGATAACCTCTGACGGCGGCGACCAGCGCCAGACCGATGCCGGTGTTGCCGGAAGTCGCCTCCACAATCGTACCGCCTGGTTTCAGAACTCCCTCGCGTTCCGCGGCGTCGATCATCGCCACCCCGATTCGATCTTTGACCGACGCACCAGGATTAAGCTGCTCCATTTTGGCGAGCACCGTCGCTTTGATTCCAAACGCCAATCGATTGATTTTAACCAGTGGAGTATGACCGATCAGCCCCAGAACATTTTCGTAATATTTCATTTACCGCCTCGTGACCTGCAAGTCTAAACAACCGTCACTATACTTACACAACCCGAATCGCCGAGTCATCATCTTAATCTACATTCTAATCAACTTGATCGTGCACTATTTACGTCCTTAACAATCTGATTTCGTGTCACATGATGCAGCACAAGGTAGCTCATCAAAAATCATTGGCATTTATCGCCTAAATTAGTTGGCACTATTTTTGCTTAACGATTCGATCATGACTACAAACGCCACATCAACATTCCCAATTTGGCAGAGTGAAAAGAGTGAAGCCGCCATTGCGGAGAATAAAAGTGCATTGCCGCTCAGCGACTTTGAGTTGACCAAGCTCGCAGCCGCGGGCGAGATGGCAGCGTTCGAGGAGTTGTACGCGCGCCATAACCGGCGAGTCTACAGCCTCTGCCTGCGGATGACGGCCAACGCCGCCGAGGCCGAAGACCTCGCTCAGGAGGCCTTCGTGCAGT
>JALZJL010000072.1 GCA_030859785.1 Acidobacteriota bacterium | reverse complement strand
GCGGAAATCTGGTATCTTTGCTCGCGGGTTAGCTGCTGGTAGCTCATCGTGAGTGCTTCTGTGACGTGGTGGTTAGAGCAGCACCGGTGCTACCGCAGCTTGCTCGCTAACCACTACATCTCAAAGTTGCACTTACAACTTGAATCCGCGCTCAATTATTCAAATCACTCACGCGCGCTATCGATAGTGACAATCTCATACGGAAGCAGATCAATCTTAAGTACGTTGTTCCGAGATTTGAGGGCGTGCGGTGCTCGCCGGCGAAACTCATCTGGCGAGAACATCGCTTCTCGCGCGTTCATTTCGTTTAGGCGTCGAATATTCACTGGCCCGCTCAAGTCGCTTACCGTTATTTGTTGATGCGCCGAAGTCATATTCGCAAGCAAGATGCGCGCCTTGCCGGACTTATGCACGGCGAAACCATCAATCTTGCGAGGCGCGCTTGATGTCGCGTAAACCATATCACCGCTGGCGAATTCTCCGATGTCGGCGAGCACGTGATAGAGCGGAAAAACTGCACTGGGCAGCGACGGAAAACAATCTGGCATTAACGACCCGCTCGCACGTTCCATCACCCCGCGCCATCCGCAAGTTTCATAATAGGTCACACTCTCGACGCTGCTTTCTGCGATGTACTTGAGGCTCCCCGCCGTCCACGCCGCGCCAAACAGAGACATCTGCCGCGCGTCAACCGACGACGGAAGTTTATCGCTTTGTGGATGCGCATCATCGGGCGGCGCATGAGGATTAAAGTGTGGCTTGAGCGTGACCGGGCTGATCATTAAAGGTAGGTCGCCGATGAACTGGCGGGCGCTGGTGATAGTCGCCGCCTGAGCAGGCAGATTTTCGATCAGTGACAAATCATCAAAGGCATGAACCTGCGGGTTGCATGAATAAACAATGCAATCGACAGCGGCGAGTGGAGGGCGTTCGCGATTAAGTTCAGTGAAGTAGTTGTTGGTGCCGCCACTAAACTTTGACGTCGGGTCGTAGCCTTGTAAGTATTCACGCGCCTGTCGAATCCATTGCTCGCTTGTCACCTTCTCTGAGCAATGAAACACAAGCCATGTCTGAACTGTTGGTTTGTGCTTCGCCAGTAAATCCCTTAGGTGATCTAATTCGGCGGCGGCTAGGTCAGTGAGTGTTAACGCAACTTCTAAGTTAGTCTCAAGCGCGCGGGCTTCTTCGCTCGCTTGTCGCAACACGTCTTCACAGTCAGTGTGTGATAAAGCGAGGTCAACGCGCAGGTGCGCCAAATTCAATGCACGTAAACGCTCGGTTTCAATTTCGCTCAACGGTTCGCCGTGCCTCGCGACGCCTAGACCGATGCGCGGGACGCGCGTGGTGGGCGCTTTGCCGATGAAGAAATCAGTTCGAGTTTCGTCACCACGCGTGCGAGGACGCGTGATTCTGGCATCGCCATCCAAGTGCAGAGTGAACTTTTGTTTGATTCGCGTTCCTTGTTTGACTTCGAAGGGAAACGGCAGTGCGAGCGGCGTGCTGTATGTCTTAAACGAAGCGTCCGTCCAATTGCGTTGGTCTTCCATCTCGAAAACATCGCCATCAAATCTCAACTCGGCTTGGACCCCGGAGGCAACTTCATGTTTTATCGCGCGGATGTTGAGAAACGGTTGATGCGGCGCAATGTACGAAGGAAAGCTTCCCTGCTCGACGGTGTCATCGGTGTGTTCGACGAGGCACGTGTGACCGGCGCATTCAGCTACCGGATGATGTACGCAAATGCCAATACGGTTGCGCAAGAATGTAGTGTGCGCTTCGCCGTCCATCGTGTAGCTGACGCGATTGTCCGAGCCGCCTTCGATTGTGATGCGACACCGAAAATCGATTGCGCCCTGACGATACGCGGCATTGTACGTCACTGCGAACGAATCCTCGTCGCGATGAATGTGCAGGTTGGTGATGCGGGCGGGAACGTTGTTCCAGTGGTGGTCGCGCACCGCTATGTAGACGCGCCGCACGACTTCCGTCTCGGTATATCTGATGCAGCGCAAGTCGCCGGAATCAAGGACGAGCATTAATCGTCCAGCGCGAAGTTCGACGGGCGCGACATGCGGTTCGTTTGTTCCGTGGCGGATTTGTTCGAGCGAAATGTCCATTTGATTCCTGAATCGGCGCGACGGTACTGTCAACTTAACTTCGAGGACAGATAGAACTGACTAAAGAAGATGAGCGATTACTGCCTTTCGTTAACTCTACGCAGCAACTCTCGCTCTCTTCAAGCCGCCATCTGGACGCAACTCACCTCAGCCCACGTCCCAAACCTTGACTTCATCTCTTCCCGGTACCACTCGGCCGTCAATAAATGTCTGCGTGGTCGGAAGTGGTTTGAGATGATCTCGAAGGCGGACAGGAAGCGTTGTGCATGACCGGCTGATTTGAACCGGCGCATCACAAGCTCGCGGACTCTGGTCGGCTGATGTGAGTTCTCCGCTCGGGTGTTGAGACCCTTGTGCCGGCGGTGCTCGACACCCGGCATGATCTCAGCTTTCGCCGCGCTGTAGCTCCTCAACTTGTCCGTGATGATGACACGTGGTACGTACTGCAGGCCCTTCAACAGCTGGCGGAAGAACCGCTTGGCCGCCTTCTTGTTCCGGCGGCTCTGGACCAGGATGTCCAAGACGTTGCCATCTTGGTCTACAGCACGCCACAGATAATGATCCTTGCCATTCATTTTGATGAACATCTCATCGAGGTGCCACTCGCTCTCCGGGCCGCGGACGCCGGCGGCGCAGTTCGTTAGCGTATGTTTGACAGAATTTGCGAGACCATTCACGGATCGCTTCGTCGCTGAGTGTCACACCACGCATCGACATGATTTCTTCAACGTCACGAAAGCTCAAAGCGAAGCGGAAGTAAAGCCAGACAGAGTGGCTAATGATCTCGGCGGGGAAACGATGGCGGCGGTAGAGAGCAGGAGCGGTGTGCATCGGCGGATTATGCCGCACGTGCTGATCTGCGGCACGCTCGGATTGTTTAGTTGACGATACCTCGATGAATACTTCATCGAGATACCTTTGGGCGGCGCTTGTTAAACGACAACTTTTGCAAAACGCTTACGGGCACGGGAAAGTTATGCAGCGAGGTTCGCCTGATCTGCCTTCATCGTCATCGCCGCTTGCCGCTATGGCGACTATTATTCCCACTACCGCCGCGGCAACTGCTACTCCGATGCCGATCTTCGCTCCCGAAGAAAGATTGTTGCCCTTGATACCCTTTACCTCAGGATAATCAATTGGAGCTGTTCTGCCCGTTTTGGCATCAGTAACAACGAAATGATCTTCACTGATTTCGGTGATGTAGCCGTGATACTTGGTTTTGTCGTGGAGCACAACGCGCACGCGGGACGAAGTGCCTGTGCCCAGATAAGCAACTCCGGCTTTCACCTGTGAAGCGAGCCTGGCTCTCTTCGCTTTGTCTTTCGACGTTTCAGAGGCAAGCGGTGCGAGACTGAAAGCGTGAAGCATCAGTACGCCCAATGCTATAGACAAGTATTTCTTCATCGAGGTGATCCTTTCACATTCAACTATAACCGATGTTTGAGGGTAGTGTTAACACAGGTCTGGTGGCAGCCAACCCACGAATATCAGCATGATCAACCGTCGCGATCATCAAAGCAGTCCCGCTCCTCGCCCTGCTATGACTTCCGTTGATCTGTATCAACTCGCGGGCATGTGTTCCACCGAATTTGTTGACCAATGGTATCCACATTAAGAGCACGAAAATGCCTGGTTGCATTGTCATTCTATCGCTTCAGGATCTAATAGATGAGGTCAAGCGAGAATCGCCTTGACTACTTCTCCCGAAACGTTGGTTAGACGCGCATCGATCCCCTGGAACTTGACTGTCATGCGGAGGTGGTCGATGCCGAGCAAATGCAGCATCGTCGCGTGCAAATCGTGAATGCTCACGGGGTTTTCCACCGCCTCGTAACCAAGCTCATCGGTCGCGCCGTAGTTAGTGCCCGCTTTGATCCCGCCTCCCGCCAACATATACGAGAAGCCTTTGATGTGATGGTCGCGCCCGTTGCCCCCCTGTGACATCGGCGTGCGCCCGAACTCTCCGCCCCATACCACGAGCGTGTCTTCAAGCATCCCGCGCTGCTTAAGGTCTTTGATGAGTGCAGCCGTCGCACGATCTACTTCCGGTGCCTTCAGTTCGACATTCCCCTTGACGTTGTTGTGATGATCCCAATCGCGATGGTAAAGCTGGATAAAGCGAACGCCTCGTTCGGCCAGCCGACGAGCCAGCAAACAATTCGAAGCGAACGAGCCGTCGCCTGGCTTCGCTCCGTACATGTCGAGAATGTGTTGCGGCTCGTTGCTCATATCCACCAAGCCCGGCACACTCGTCTGCATCTGAAAAGACATCTCGTACTGTGCGATGCGCGTCAGGATTTCCGGGTCCTTTACCGCTTCGTACTGCATTTTGTTCAACCGGTTGATGGCTTCAATCGAGTCGCGCTGTATTTCGGCCTGCAAACCTCGTGGGTTATTGATGTACAGCACAGGATCGCCCACCGAGTTGAGCTTCACGCCCTGAAACTTGCTCGGCAGGAAGCCGGCTGACCACTGGCGAGAAGCGATGGGTTGTTGCTGGCCGCCTTTGCCGGTTGACATTAGCACGACGAAGCCGGGCAGGTTCTCAGTGTCCGTTCCCAAACCATAGAGCGCCCAGCTTCCCATGCTCGGGCGACCCGCGATAATCGAGCCGGTGTTCATCAGCATGTGCGCCGGGTCGTGGTTGATCTGCTCGCCCCACATCGAGCGGACGATGCACACGTCGTCGCTGATGCTGCCGATCTCAGGGAACAGTTCGCAAATCTCCTGGCCCGACTTGCCGAACTTCTTGAAGCCGAATTGCGGACCAAAGCAGGTGAGAGGCTTGCCTTGTAGTTGAGCAATCTGTTGCCCTTTGGTGAACGACTCCGGCATCGGGTTGTCGTGCATCTTGGCGAGCTTCGGTTTGTAGTCGAAGGTTTCGAGGTGAGACGGGCCGCCCGCCTGGTAGAGATAGATGACGCGCTTAGCTTTCGCCGGATGATGCAGCGGGTTGACGATGCCTCGCCAGCGTTCATTCGACTGCGGATTTTGAAGGGGAGACTGCGAAGCTTTGGCGGAGAATATGCTTCGCCCCAACATCGCATTCAGCGCAAGGCTGCCTAGTCCGGCAAAGCCGCTGCCGAGGAAAGTGCGACGGTTGATTTCGATTGGCGACTCGGGATTGCGGGCTTCGGATTGTTGGTCTTCTATTTCGCTGCTTATCATCTTTCCTCAATTCCTCGTAATGGTTTCGTGCAAGTTGAGTATCGCGCGGGCGACCGTTGTCATTGCGGCCAGCCTTGTCGCTTCCAACTCTTTCGCCAGAGGGTAGTCACCGACGCTGATGAACTCACGCGCTGAAACGGGATCTCGTCGGAATCTCAACCGATTCTTTCTGTACAAATCAACGAGCACACGGCGTTCATTTGCGTGAGGTTTGCGGCCGAGCGCGTGCTGGATGGCCCAGTCAATCTGTCCACCCGGCGTTTGGCCGCCATGCTTCAGAATGTTTTGCGCGAACACGCGCGCGGCCTCCGTATAAATCGGATCATTAAGCAAGGCCAAAGCTTGTAACGGCGTGTTCGAGTTCGTGCGATTGACCGTGCATTCCTCGCGCGACGGGGCGTCAAAGGCGACCAGGCCGGGGTGCAGAAACGACCGCTGCCAATGCGTGTACAGACCGCGCCGATACAATTCTTCGCCGCGACCCGCCGAGTAATCACGTTTCGGGAAGTTCAACGAAGCGAGGTAGCCTTCCGGCTGAACGGGCTTCACGCTCGGTCCGCCGAACTTCTCGACGAGCAATCCTGAAACGGCCAGCGAAACATCGCGCACGATTTCGGCATCAACGCGGAAACGACTCTGCCTGGCGAGCAGACGGTTGTCAGGGTCACGCTCGTCAAGTTGCGGGTTGCTCAGTGAAGACTGCCGGTAGGTGTGGCTGGTGACGATGGTGCGAATCAGGTGTTTGATGTTCCACCCATGCCCGCCTTCGGCTTGCCACGTCGGCGTGATCAACTCACTTGCTAGCCAATCGAGCAGTTCGAGATGCTTCGGCCATTCGCCCTGCGACCCGACATCATCCAGAACCTTCGACAATCCAGTACCGAAGAATTGCCGCCACGTTCGATTGACAAAGACGCGTGCCGTCAGCGGATTATCTTTTGCAACAATCCAGTTCGCCAAATCGAGGCGATTGGCGCGGCGTTCATTGCCGGTATCCAGCTTTCCGAACATTACGGGGATGGCCGGTTGCACAATCTCGCCGGAGTCGTCCATCCAGTTTGAGCGCGGCAACACGCGCGTCTCACGGGGCATCGTTGATTCCGTCACGACCACTTTCGGTATTTCGGCATCGAGCATGTCGCGCTCGGCTTCGATTCGTGCAACACGCACGACGAGCGGTTCCAACTCGGGCGATGACCACTTGTAAAAGTCGAGCACCGCTTTCTTTTGTTCTTCGCCGCGTTTGCCTTCAGGAATGCGAAGCGCTTCTGATACATCAGTGGGCAAACCGCGCAGCGGCTTGTTGGTTTTAGCGGTGTGATCCGGCCACGAATGCTAGGCGTTCGATAACGCCAAACGAAAGCGGCCAATCGTCGCCCGCCGAATGTCTGACTCATGGCGCAGCCGCACGGTGATGAGAGAGTCGGCCTCCGTCTGCAACTTCTTCCCGAAACGCAAAGCGATGAAAGCGCTTCTGCCGTCGTTCTCTGAAACTCCCCAACCCGTTTTGTGATTGCCGTCAATTGCCGCCGTCGCCGGATTCTCAATCTGCTGGCCGAAGCCGTCGGTTGTTGCCAAAATGAATCGAAGTGCTGAATGCTGAGTGCTGAGTGCTGAGTGCGAAACTTCTCCTGACTTTCGTCTCCTGACCTCTGTCTTCCGCCCTGCCGGGCTGCGACTATCCCCTTTATTCCGCAGTCCGCAGTCCGCAGTCCGCAATGCGCAATCCAGTAGTTCGGCTTCAACTTCGGTGAGCACGAACCGATCTGCGCCGCGGGCGAAGCGGTCGCCGGGCAGGCTGTCGTCCTGCACAACCTCAATGCCCAGAGCCGTCCACACGCCCGCGCCGGGTCTGAACGTAATTGTATAAATCTCTTTTTCAGGATTATCGCCACTCGCCACCACGAGACCGTCTCCGGGGATGCGCTCGGTGATGATCGAACCGCCGCGCGGTTGAGTCATCGTCACCGGCTCGTCGTTGTAAATCTTGAGGGTCGCGCCGTTTGTGGATTTAGCAGCCATCGGGCGTTGGAATTTCCACTCAAGTGTACCGGCCTCGCGCGACGCGAGCAGTTGCTTTTCCCACTCGGTGCGGCGGTCTTGAGTGCTCCGCGCCCGCGCGTCAAGCTCGCGTTGCACTTGTGCGAGCATCCCATTCAGTTGATCCAACCGCCGCTTCTGATTGGCCGTCGGTAACATCAACTTTGACCCCCATGCATCGCGGCCTCGGTCGGGCACGAGTCCCGTCTCCTTGATGTCGGCAAAGAACGCCTTCATCGAGTAGAAATCTTTTGTCGGGAACGGATCAAACTTGTGGTCGTGACACTCGGCGCAACCGAGCGTCGAGCCGAGCCAGACAGCGCTCGTTGTCCTGACGCGGTCGGCGGCGTACTTCGCAAGATATTCTTTGGGTTGCAGACCTCCCTCAGCCGATGTGCGGTTTATACGATTATAGGCCGAAGCAATCTTCTGCTCGGTGGTCGCGTTCGGCATCAGATCGCCTGCAATCTGTTCGCGTGTGAATTCATTCAGTGGCTTGTTGTCGCGGAAGGCGCGCAACACATAATCACGATAGGGCCAGGCGGGTAGCGCGTTGTCGCCGTGGAAGCCTGCCGTGTCAGCATAGCGCACGGCATCGAGCCAATGCATCGCCTGTTTTTCGGCATAGCGCGGACTGTTGAGCAAACGGTCTACTATCTTCTCGTATGCGTCTGGTGATCGATCATTAACGAACGCCTCGACTTCCTGTGGCTGAAGAGGGA
>JALZJL010000047.1 GCA_030859785.1 Acidobacteriota bacterium | reverse complement strand
AGCTTCGCACTTTGAGCGCGGCACGACATCGCTCGATGGTGGCACACATCAACGGAGACAACTCGCGCCGGAAAGCATTGCGCCGCATTTCAACGGTCGCCCTCCACCCTTGCGCTAACGCCCACAGTCGGCGAAACATCAGCAGGCAATAGCAGCATGCCAAAACGAGCGTCAGGCGTGGAGCGTAAAGGACAGTGCTCTTCTGCTCGCTAATCAAGTGCGGCAGTTGCATCGCCATCGTTGCCTTCATCCAGACGCCCGGAATAAAAGCCGTTGTGCTGCCGCCGCCGATCACTTCTTCGGCGGTGGAAGGTGCGGCGTCACCATCGACGCTGCTCACGAAACCCGACAAACTCCACAGCGGCAATGCGAGGCTCATCAAAAGCGCCAGCACCCATAAACAATGAACATACCTTGCCGACGCACGCCACATCAGCCGCGCAAATAAAGAGACCAGGAGGTAGATCAAAGCAATCTGCCAGAGGGCGTTCAGCAGAAAGGTCAGCACACCGTAACTAATTTTTTCCATCACCCTCTCCCTTCGCCTGTTCGATCATTTGCTGAAGCTTCGCCAGTTTCTTTCTGTCGAGGTGGCGCGATTCGACAAGGCTCATCACCAGATTCTCTGCCGAGCCGCCAAACATTCGATCAATGATGTCACGCATCGTCTGCGTCACAACCTGATGGCGACTGACCTCCGGACTGTATAGATAGGCCCTGTCGCGCAGTTCGCGGCTGACCTTTTCTTTGCGGTGAAGGACGTTGAGCATCGTCTGCACAGTGGTATACGCCAACCCCCGCTCGAGCTTCGCCTGCACCATCTGAACGGTAGCCGGAGCAATCTCCCACAGCACCTTCATGATTTCCATTTCAAGCGTCGTCAACTGCTCGCTGGTCTTCTTTCTTGCCATCGACTGTAGCCTCCTAATTTTTTAGGAGACTACGCCGGAAGGCGCAACTTGTCAACTAAAGAATTAGGACAAATTCTTGATGTTGCCAAGTGATGCAGTTAGAGAAAATTTATGAGCCGAATGGCGCGGTGGTTGATGCGTGAAAGACCAACGTGGGCGGCTTCGGTCGGCTCCTCACCTGCCGGCGGACGAAGTATTGTTGATATGGACTTTGATCTTCACGCGTGTGTGACGTAGTTGTCTTTATGAAACATTCTCACCTGACGGGCGTGCGATGAACGGTTGAGTCTTGCCCACCAAGAACTGATGCATGATAACAACAAACGATAACGTCTCAACGTTTCTTCTACTTGTCAAGTAGATGTAAGTGTAAGGGCGCCGAAGGGACACGACGTATGCCGGGAGAGGCCGCTGACATTGCTCTGATGACTGAACACCTGCCGCGCGGCGGCGAGCACACGGAAGAACTTCGGGAGTCTTTCGCGTCGCTTGTCACACGCTCGAAGGCGGGCGACACGGCGGCGTTTGAACAGATTATGATCTGCACACAGCACAGGGTGGCGCGCGTCGCGTGGCGGATGCTCGGCAACACAGAGGACGCGCGCGACGCCACGCAGGAAGTTTTTCTAAGGACGTTTAAGTACCTGCGACGCTTCGACCCGGCGCAGGATTTTCACGGCTGGCTGTACCGCATCACCGTCAACGTCTGCCGCGACATGGCGCGGAAGCGGCGGCGGCACAACGATAAGGACGCTTCTTCGCTGGAGGCGGGACGAACGCCCGACGAGTTGAACGCCAGAGCACATACGAATGATGCGGAGGAGGCGGTGGTGCTTGCGCAACGCCGCGCGATTGTCGCCCGCGCGCTTGACACGTTGCCGGAGAAGGAGCGCGCCGCGATTGTGCTCCGCGACCTCGAAGGACTCTCAACCGAAGAGGTCGCACGCGCGCTCGGATCGAGTCCGGCGACGGTGCGCTCGCAAATCAGCACAGCTCGCGCGAAGATCAAAACTTACTGCGAACGTTTCCTGAAACGGAGGCGCCAGGTCTAAGCATCATGAATTGTCGAAACATCGAACAACTGTTGCCGCTATACGTCGAGGGCGATTTGGGAACTGATGAAGACAGTTTCGTTAACATTCACCTGCTCTCGTGCGCGGCGTGCCGGGGACTCTCGGAAGAATACCACCGGAGCCAGGACCTTCTGCGACTGCACACACCACCGGAATTCGACGCCGCATTCTACGCAGGCATCAGGCGCACGGTGCTCGGCGAGATCAGCGACGCCGGGGTGGCACGGCCCGTCTTCGCTTCGTTCTTTTCGAATCTGTTCCGCGCGCCGCTGACTTACGCCGCTTCGGGTGCACTGCTCTTGATGGTCGGCGCGCTGGCGTTTGGCCTCTATTATTCATCAACCACAGTTGACCGCCCGGCGGGCGAATTAGCCGCCGCGTTGATTGTGTCGACCGAAGGGATGAGAGCATCTCCGAAAACCGATCAACCGCCGGACGCACCCGCGCCGGTAATCATCTCGCGGAGAAACAGCCCGAAATCACACGCCACGAAACACGCGAAGGCCGCGCATTCATCGCTCCCGCAACGGCCCCGCGGAGTGTCGACTGAACAAGCGACGCCACAAGTAACCGCGCCGCACACTGAGGCAGCGGACGTATCGGTTGCTAATGTAATGAGGGCGTCGACGGAAGCATTAGATGTCTTTGATTCCGGCATCGCTTCGACTGAAGTCGCTAACGCCGGCTTGACCGAAAGCGCACCGGAGATGTTAAGAATCGAACTTCAAACGAGCGACCCGAACATCCGCATCATCTGGCTGTCGCCGAAAAACGGTAAGGTTCAACCGTCGAAGACTGATGTAAATTATAGATAGGAGAAATGATGTCGTTAATCAAAATCAGAATTGTCGCCGCACTTGTGTTAACTCTTGCAGCATATGCCTCAAGCGCTTTCGCCCAGCAAGGGCAGCCGTCAGTCCAAACCCCACAGTCCGACAACTACGTTACCGAAAAGGGTTTCAGGAGTCGGGTTTTTGAAATGAAACACCGCGACCCTGACAGTTTACATGGCGTCCTGCGGGCGCTCGGCAGTGGCTTCAAGGGTGCAACGATGTCGCCTAATCGGGAGTTTAAGACACTCACTGTCCGTGACTTCCCTGAAAACATCGCCGCCATCGAAGAAGCGATTAAACGACTCGACAATCCGGAGAATCCTCAATCCGATATTGAATTGCGCATACACATCCTTACCGGTTCGAACACCGAAGCCCCGACAAATCAGTACCCGTCGGAGTTGAACGAAGTCATCAAGCAACTACAGGCAACATTGAACTATAAGAACTACAGCCTTCTGACATCTATAGTGCAGCGCGCCAAAGAGGGGACATCCGGGGTTAGGAGCAGCGGCACCATGAACACTCAGTTACCTTCAGAGGTTGCTTCTCTGGATAGCGGTACTAAGTACAGCCTTGAGATAAACTCCCTTTCGCTGGACGCAACGCCTTCGGGAGTTCAGACAGTGCAAATAGGGACGTTAAACTTTAACGTGACATTTCCCATCGTTACAAAGCTCGCGGAGCCGAATTCACTTCCTCATATTCAATATGAAAACGGTGGTATTAGAACTGCCGTCAGCGTGCGTGATGGTGAAAGGGTGGTGATCGGGACGGCCAGTTTGAAGGACAAAGGTCTGATCGTTGTACTGTCGGCGAGAGTCATCAAATGAAGTGATTCAAAAGTCAGATTGAAAGTCGAAAGCCTGCGCTACATTCGGTAGCGCAGGCTTTTTACTTGCACACTCAACTTCTTTACCCAAAGTCCGGTTACTGCAAAATTGGATGGCTGCCGCCGCGACTGTGATCGGCGGTTGCTTCGTAACGCCGGCGGTCGTTGTGATAGAGGACGAGATGCTCGCCTTCGTAGCGCACGACGTTGGCGATGCGTTGAAAGTCACGGTCATGCTCGGCGATGACGAAGGCACATGGTTGAGACGAGAGCACCAGGCCGGCGGCGTAGACATAGCCGCCTTTATCGTAGACGCTGCCGGCGTACTGTGCCGCGCCGAGCGCGATGTCGGGCGAGTAAGCGCCGCCGCTGTCGCGCGTCCGGTCGGCCCGCGCGATAAAGACAGTGTAATCGGCGTGGTTCAGACGAGCGCGGTAACCGTTGCGGCGTGCGATGGCAAACAACTCGGCCAGGCCGCTATCGATGGCGCGTAACGTCTCGGCGCTGGGCTGCGTGCGCGCGACGACACCCACTCCGCTTGGGGTCGCAACCGCGACGGTGAATCGATCTCCGGTGACGGCTTCGGCGCGCGCGACGAGGCGCGACCCTCGCATGCCGCCCTGCGCTCTCACGACCGAGGCAATGTCGCCCGCGCTAAGCGACGCGAACGTGATGATGGCGACGATTAAAACGGCGATGTTTGATTTTGAACGAATGGTCATAACTTGGAAACCCTTCTTGTCTGGTAAAAACAGAACCGCCGTTGCACTCTATGCGGAGCAGGTATCGCTCACTGGCGCGACGGCGGTTCTGGTGAAAACTGGCGGTGGCTGAAGGGTTAATCAATGCCTTTTAGCTGTTCCGCCGGACTTGCTGGCGCCGATCAACACTGATCGTGGCCGCACTTGTCGAGCGCAGCGGAGCGGTCCTAAGGCTTTCCCTTCTTATCCGACCCCTTATTTCCTTTATCCTCTGGCGGAGGGTTCTTTTTATCGACTTGCTCAACATCTTTTTTCTCTTTCGGCGGAGGCTTCGGGTCGTTCTTCTGTGTCTCAGATGACAACGCGCTGAGCGACAAAACGCTCATTGCTAAGACTGTCATCAAAGTCTGTTTCAATAATTTCATATATCTATATATCTCCCTCGTGGACTTTCTGCTTGAAGGTCGCGCATGGGAGGTGGAGGAGGAGAGACGCGCGTCGTCTCGCAGACCACTTCGCAAGATGGATGCCACACCCTGCCGCCCGGCACATGTCCGCTGCTTTCGATGATCTACGGAGAATAAGGTGTTGCTTGCTCGCACGCTTTCGGCGACACTCCGCACCGTATCGTATAAGGTTCCGACGAGTTGCAAATTCATCATTTCCACTTCCATCCTTCTCGTCTCAGTGTCTTAACCGATGTGTGTTAACCGATCAGCGCCGGACGAGAACTCTGGCACTGCTGATGTTGCCGCTCGCGTCGAAGGCGCGCAAGGTGACTGTGTGCTCGCCCACGCCGGTCAACGGCATGTCAAGTGTGTAACCTTCACGCGGGCTGTCGGCGATGCCATCATCCGGGAAGACCGCGCGCCAGGCTGACCCGTCGACACTGACATCCGCCCGTTTGACCATCCCCGTCAAGTCTTCGACGGTAAATTGTACGCGCACGCGGTCACCCGTTATCTGTGCCTCGCCGACGGCGCGCGCGACCGGCGCGGTGTTGTCGATATTCACCGGCTCCGTCAGACGCTCGCCGGTCAGCGCCTGCCCGATGGCGTTATCGGGGGCGTCCGAAGCGACGATTTTAAAAACATACCGGCCATCACCGAGCGCCGCCCCATCCACCGCGTAAAAGTTTTCGCGGAGCCGGTCTTTCAGCAAGTGAAACGCGCTTTCATTCTGCGCGCGATAGTGAACGGCGTACTCCATCTCGTCATTGTTGCGGTCTTCGGCCTGCCATTGCAAAGACAGCACGCCACGTTGGAAGGCGCGTCGTGGTGGAACCTGGACGACCGCGCCGACGAGCGCCGGATCAATCCCGCTGGACTCGATGTTAGGGTCAATCGGGACCTGCATCGCTTGCTGTAAGGCGACACCGGCCGGCAGTGTCTGAATCGATAAGATTTCCGGCGCGACGTTGCGCGGAAGGTACGCGACACGGACATCCTCGACGCGCGATTCTCCGGCGGCACCAGTCACCCTGCTCCCCGCCGCGCCACCGCCGCCCGCCGCGCCCGATGTGGGAGCGCGCAACACGGCGCGCCATTGAATGAATCGGGCGCGCGGGCTGGATACGGCTGTGCCCGTCGGGTCGCGATACGGCGCGCTCCACTCGCTCCAGGTCGTGTCGGGACGTTCGGTGTTGCCGGTTCGTGTTTGCAGTTCAACCGGCCCCTGCCCGCGCCACCAGATGCGGCCCCACGCCGCGACCAGTTTCGCATCGCGCACCGGCGATTCATAAGTCCCTTCGCCAACCGGCTCCGAGCCGAATCGAAAGAGCTTTCCCTGATTGCTCGACGCAGCGAAGACATCGCGACCACGCACCACCAACGACGAGATTTGATCTTCGCTCGACTGTATCAGCAGCGTGTCGCGCCCGTCGTCGGTGACGGTGTAGATGCGTCCCTTGTCGCTCGTCCCGATTAACACGCCGCCCTGCGGAGCCGGAGCGACGGCGAACGCGGTGATTGTCGGCGAACTCCACAGCACGTCGGTGCTACCGTCCGGCAGGATGCGAAAGACAGCGCTCCGAGCGTTCTGCAAATCATTACGACTGCGTGTCGGTGCCTGCGGCTGCCCGCCGCCGAGCGCCACGTTCTGCCCTGTGCCATCATCGACCGTCGCCATCGTCACCGTGACTGTTCCGCCCCCACCTCCTCCCCCAGAAGAAGACGAAGCCGCGGGCGTCACCGAGATGCGGGAACCTGAAGCCGCGTCACTCAGCGCCAGCGCGTAGATCGCCCCGTCCGCCGCGAGCGCGAGCGAGTGCATCTCGCGTAGCGGAGAATCGAATAGCGCGAACGCCTTGCCTTCGGGCGAGACACGCAGCACTAACCCGCCCGGATCAGTGC
>JALZJL010000022.1 GCA_030859785.1 Acidobacteriota bacterium | reverse complement strand
GCTTTTCACTGGCACCGGAGTTGAGCGGTTACGACGCGCCGCGCTCCGCAGCACTGTTTCAACAGTTGGAGGAATCAATAGCCGCACTGCCGGGCGTCGAGGCGGTGAGCGCCGTCCGCATCGGTCTGTTCGCCGGCAACCGATCATCGTCGAACCTGACCATCGAGGGATACACACCGGGGCCTGATGACGACACGCATGCCCAGAGCAACAATGTCAGCGCCGGGCACTTCACCGCCATGAGTATTCCGCTCGTGGCCGGGCGCGACTTTACCAGACAGGATACGGCACAGAGCCAGAAGGTCGCCGTCATCAACCAGACGATGGCGCGGCGCTTCTTCGGCGACGCCGACCCGCTCGGTCGCCGCATCGCCTTCGGGCGCATCGAGGGCAAGCCGCTGGACATCGTGGTCGTCGGCGTTGCGCAGGACAGCAAACACGCCGAGTTGCGCGACGAAGCGTATCCGTTTGTCTACACGCCCTGGACGCAGGCGACGCGTACAGGGCGGCTGACCTTCTACGTCCGCACCGCACAGCCGCCGGCGATGATGGTGCCCGCGCTGCGCCGTACGGTCGCACAACTCGACACGAATTTACCGATTGACGATGTGCAGACGTTGCAGGCGCAGATCGCCACGTCGCTCTCCGGAGAAAGATTACTGGCGCTGTTGTCATCCGTCTTCGGGCTGCTCGCGGCCATGTTGGCGGCGGTCGGGATGTACGGCGTGATCTCTTACTCGGTGACGCAACGCACGCAGGAGATTGGCATCCGCAAGGCGCTCGGCGCGCAGACCGGCGACGTGTTGAAGCTCGTGTTGGGGCAGGGAATGAAGATGGCGGCGGTCGGCGTGGCGCTCGGTCTCGTCGGCGCGTTCTGGATGACGCGGTTGATGGCGAGCCTGCTGTTCGGTGTGGATGCGAGCGATCCGTGGACGTTCGTCGCCGCGGCGCTATTGCTAGCGGGCGTCGCGTTGCTGGCCTGTTACATCCCGGCACGGCGGGCAGCAAAGGTAGACCCGATGGTGGCACTCAGGCACGAATAGGAGGTGCGATGAAAACCTAACCCCGACGCCTTTACCGCATCAAAAGATGAGAAAGTTGATAGTGGTTCAAGCAGGAGAGAGATTTGGATTTTGCTTGGCGTCCTTCGCGGTGAGATCTGAACTTTAATCGCCAAGAGCGCTAAGGAAAACCACAGAGCACGCCAAGAATCTCTTCACAGAATGAGCCACTATCTTTTTTTCATGGCGTTAAATCGTCGATTCAGCGATGGCCTTAATACTCAACCCACCCGTCACCTGTCACTCACGAGTCATCCGCACGGAGGCGACACCGGGCAAAGCGGATTGGAGAGTTACCGCGCCGGCGTGTATATTCCGCTGTATGGCCGACAAATAAATCGAAGATAAAAGTAAAATGCCAATCAGCACGACGGGCGGGAGTAGTGCATCAGACGCGCCGAACTGAATACCTTCGACGGATTGCGGTGTCTTGCGGGAAGACCACCGGGCACGTCGAAAGTGATGGCGGGCGCTGCTGCGCAGAAGCACGAGCGAACATATCAGCGCGAGTATCGGCGCAAATATCGCGCCCTTCGGCAACAAGCAAAAACCAAGGGCGCATCAATGACGCCATTATGTATTAAGTGGGGCGGAGCACATCCGCACCCCACTGTTGCACCCCACGTCTTCTCTACCAGAGAAGATTAACAGGAGAAAAGAGATGCAAAAGATTAAGATCACACGACGGAAATTTGTCGCGGGTACATCTGCGGCTACCCTCGGAGCGATGATCGTGCCACGGCATGTGCTCGGCGGAACCGGTTACCAAGCGCCGAGCGATACGCTCAACATTGCGGTGATCGGCGCCGGCGGACAAGGTGCGACTGACGCAGTGGAACTGATCGTCGGCGGGCACAACATTGTCGCCCTCGCCGACGTGGACTTCGGCTATGTTGATGCGGCGGTCGCGCGGCGGGTCAAAGGGCGGAGCGGGAGCCAGAATCCGAACGCGACTCCGAATCCGGAAATCGTCGCCATGCAAGCGAGAATGCAGGAGAACTACAAAAAGCTGCAAGAGTCATACGGCAAGGCGAAGCGATACGCCGACTTCCGCAAGATGCTCGAAGAGCAGAAGGACATCGACGGGGTGATCATTGCCACGCCTGATCACACGCACGCCGTCATCGCGAAAGCCGCGATGGAGTTAGGCAAGCATGCATACATCGAGAAGCCGCTGACGTGGTCGGTTCATGAAGCGCGGGTGCTGCGCGAAATAGCCAAACGCAAAGGCGTGGTCACGCAGATGGGCAACATGGGTCATTCAAGCGAGGGCGCGCGCCTCGTCAACGAATGGGTGCAGGCGGGTGTCATCGGCCCGGTCAGGCAAGTCCAGGTCTGGACTAACCGCCCGATCTGGCCGCAGGGCGTGCCCCGGCCGGCTAAGCCTCCCGAGGCGGACGCAGCGGCTGCGATGGGTTCCGGAAATGATTGGACGCAACGCCGCTTCAATAAAATGGCCGCGGCAATGATGTCGATGGAGTTCGGCTCCGTGCCTTCAGCCATCAATTGGGAGTTGTTCCTCGGCCCGGCTCCCGATGTGCCGTACCACCCGATCTATCATCCGTTCAACTGGCGCGGCTGGGTGGATTGGGGGACGGGTGCGGTCGGTGATATGGCCGCGCACTTAATTGACCATCCGTACTGGGCACTCGGCCTGACTTACCCGACGAGCGTTGAAGCGACCTCGACTCCGTGGGGTCTTGACGATAAGAACAAACCGGCGAGCTATCCGCTCTCGACCAAGATCGTCTTCAAGTTCCCGGCGCGCGGCGCGCAACCGCCCGTGACGCTCACTTGGACTGATGGCGGCCTGATGCCTGAGCGCCCTGAAGTGCTGCCGGACGACGTGCCACTCAATCCGGAGGGAGGAGTGATTTTCGTCGGTGAGAAGGGAATCCTTTTGCACCGGACTTATGGCGCGAACCCGAAAGTTTATCCGGACTCACTGATGGAGGCGGCGCAGAAGGTGCCGAAGACTTACGTGCGCGTGCCCGTGGGCGACAACAAGCAGGCGCTGCACCGGATGAACTGGGCGAATGCGATCAAGGGCAAAGAGAAGGCGAGTTGCCCGTTAGACTATGCCGCGCCGCTAACCGAGACGATGCTGCTGGGCGTCGTGGCGATGCGCGCCGGGCAGGGCAAGAAGATTCTCTTCGATGGCGAGAAGGGTCAGATCACCAACAACGCGGACGCCAACCAGTACCTGCAGCGCGAATATCGCAAGGGCTGGAGCCTGTGAGGAAGCAGCGATAGCAGTAGTTGGTAGTCATGAAGTAAGCACCACTGGCCTGCGGTGAACTGCGGCAAATTCACTGCGGGCCGACAGTGCTTCCCACTCGTTCTACACGGCTGAGCGAACGCTCTAAGCGTCAGATAACACTCAGGTGATAAATGGTTAAACTTGCATGTGCGTAGGGACGGCGAGTTGCGGTCGGCTAGACGAGTTCATACTAAATCAAAACATGCAAGATTGAATGCCATTGCAATCTGTTGATGATTAAGTTTCAGGAATCTTATCAGACACATCACTGAGGCCCACTCTTCGCTTTTGATAAATGTTCGTTGGCATCGGACTTCACGACTTACAACTAGCGACGATTGAAAGCTGTCGGCGTAATGTCACGCGAAAGCGATTAACGTGCGATTGAGTCTTCGTTCCGTATGACGGAACATGGACGAGCAAGGGCAAGGAGACGTGGTGACAATGAATCAGGGTGAGCGTTCTCTTTGAATCTTACCCTTCATTATCCTTCCCGAAAGACAACTACCCTACGCCCGAGCGAAGTGCGAATCGCTCTCTTGAAGAACGTCGAATCATTCCGTCAGTTGATTAACGCCTACAGCAGTGGACAAGCCAAGCTAACAATTTCAAGTTCACCCTTGACCTTGATAATGCGACCGTGCCGGTGCATGTATCAGACAGCAGTAAGCAATGGTCAGAGGAAATCAGTTGACTGACTACTAAATCAGTTGACTGACTACTGAAGTCTAAACACTGCCAGTCGTCAGACTATTGAGCGATATCGGACAGACTCTTGTACGCGCCAGCACATATTATCTGCCTGATAAACTATGCAGTCTGAGAAGCGTTTCGCTTTATTACTTTTTCTCTTCAGGAGGATTGTTAGGAGACTGACGAAGATGGATGAGGCAGAAAATTTTGAAGAAAGCGTGATTGAAAAGTGATGAAATAGGTTTATCAAACTATGTTCAAAATTACAGCTTGAATAACGTCTAAGAGCGTTATGCTCGAAGATATAAATCACTTCGAGCGAAAGGGAGATACTCGCATGAAGAAAAGTAACTATGTTAATGGACTCGACTTAGGGAACGGTCAAGAGTCTGAGAATGAAGCAGCCGTTAATAGTTTTGATCGCTCAAAGGGCGACCAGCATGCCTTGAACTCACCGCCTTTATCGAGTGTGTGGCGGGCGGCATCGGATGATCCCATTTTACCTTCGCTTCAGTCCGCACATCTCTCAGACACCTTTGCCGCCTCTGACCTTGACCTCGTCTGCTTTTCACATCTGCGTTGGGATTTTGTTTATCAGCGTCCGCAGCATCTGTTGACCCGCGTCGGGCTCAAGCGTCGCGTCTTCTTTATCGAAGAACCGGTTTTTGATCATGGCTCGATGCGTCTTGAGGTGTCGGAGCGCGGCGCCGGCATCCACGTTTGCACGCCGCATTTACCCCAAGGATTGTTAAGCAGTGTGGCGACCGAGGCC
The DNA here is from genome assembly GCA_030859785.1 of Acidobacteriota bacterium. Classification (GTDB taxonomy): domain Bacteria; phylum Acidobacteriota; class Blastocatellia; order Pyrinomonadales; family Pyrinomonadaceae; genus JACDEG01. The sequence goes on along the minus strand of JALZJL010000022.1, from coordinate 31 downwards.
GTCGAGCGCGCCATGATCGACCGCTTGTTCG
>JALZJL010000021.1 GCA_030859785.1 Acidobacteriota bacterium | reverse complement strand
CGTCACAACCAGCCCGCTACCGCAGTCGGTACTGACCTGCCTGTCCTACGTAGTCGGTATTTTGGTGTGTCCGCACATAGCAAGTTGCCATCATTGACTACAACTCACGCATCGTGAAGCGCAAGCTTTGCGAAAGTATCGCACGGAGAAGAACAGAATGTCGGATTGCGGGCTGCCGGCTTGCGGAAAGAAATCGGACGGGGCAGTGGCCGGACTCGTGACTGTAAGTGGTGACTGACGTTACGACCAATGAGATGACAGGCAGCGAGCGGAGAGGCCGACAGTTTTCCGACGCGCCCGCGAACTCGACAGTCGCTACCCCGCACATTTAAACGACAGCGGAAGATGCCGGCTGAGATTTCTCGACGGGGTTGTAGTAAAGGATGCGGTTGCAACTATCGCAGATGATGATTTCGTCGCCGCGCCGGATTTGCGACATCACCTGCGGGCGGAGCGTCATCAGGCAGGCGGTGCAAGATCCCTGGCGCGCCTCGGCGACCGCGACGCCGTCGCGAATGCGGGAATTGATGCGGTGATAGAGCGCGCCGATCTGCTTCGGTAGACTCGCCATCAATCGCTCGCGCTCGGTGCCGAGGTGGGCGAGGTCTTGAGTGCGTGTCACAGTCTGTGCTTCGAATGCCTGAAGCTTTTCTCCCATCTCGGCGCGCAGCTTGGCGACTTCCGGCTCGTGCTGAAGAATCTCCTGCTCGGCACCTTCGAAGGCTTCCATCTGTTCGAGAATCTGCGTCTCCAGCGTCGAGATTTGTTTGCGTGCCGCGTCGACCTCGCGAATCGCGGCGGTGTAGGCTTTTTCGTTCGTCGAAGACATCAGATCGCGTTCGGCCTTCTCGGCGTTAGTGCGTGTCAACGCCAGATCAGCTTCGAGTTTCACTCTCTTCTCGCGGGCGGCGTCGCGTCGCGCTTCAATCGCCTTAAATTCAACGGCGCGCTGATCGAATTCCTTTTCGATCTCGGCGCGCCGTTGTGGAATCGTTTCCAACTCGTTCTTTATATGGCGGATATTTGTGTCAGTGTGCTGTAAAGCGATTAACTTCTCTAATTCCGCTTTCACTCAGTTACTCTCCTCGGAATATCAAAAAAGGGGAAGCGCACATCAATGAGCGCATATCAATCATTCGTCATTCTCTTACATTATGAGATGAGTGACAAGTGACCGGTACGCGGGCCGATCTTCGACGCCCCGTGTCATAGCCTCGTGACTGTTATTTTTCCCTTGTCACCGCGATGACGATTTTTCCAAATGTCGCGTTCGATTCGAGGCGTTCGTGGGCGGCGCGCACTTCGTCGATTGGGTAGACGCCGTCGATCACGGGGCGCAGCGTGCCGCGTGCGAGGAGCGGGACGACATGCGCGGCGAAGCGACGAACGGCCTCAGCCTTTTCGATTGCCGTGCGCGAGCGCAGAACCGTCCCCGTGATTCGCAGACGTTGGCGCATCACGAGGCCGAAGTCGAGTTGCGCGTGCGCCCCGCCGAGCGTCCCGACAAGCAGCAACTGTCCGCGCCGGGCGAGCGATTCGAGGTTGGCTGAAAGGTACGACGCGCCGACAAGGTCGAGGATGACATCGACGCCCGCGCCGCCCGTCCATTCACGCACCGCGCCCGAAAATCTTTCCGGTGCGTCGCCAACCACACATGCTTCGTCGAGTCCGAATGGGCGCGCCCGCTCGATTTTCTCGGCGGTGCGCGCCGTGCCGTAGATCGCGCCGGCCCCTGCCGCCCGCGCCAGTTGAATCGCCGCTGTGCCGACGCCCGACCCGGCGGCGTGAATCAGCACGCGGTCGCCCATCTGCAGGTGTGCCTGCGTGAAAAGCGCGTCGTGCGCGGTGATGAAAACTTCGGGGACGGCGGCGGCCTCTTGATAGGTCAGGTTCGACGGGACTTCGGCGAGCGCGCTTTCAGGCACGACGACATACTCAGCTTGAGCGCCGCCGCCGGTGATGCCGAAGACGCGCTGCCCGACGCGCCATCCGCGCACATCGCCGCCGACCTGCTCGACCTCGCCCGCGAATTCAAGGCCCGGAATTTCAGTTGGCACGCCCGGCGGCGCCGGATAGTGTCCACGCCGTTGCAGGATGTCGGCGCGGTTTAAGGCGGCAGCGTGGACGCGCACGCGGTCCCCGACTGCCTCCGGGCGTTCAACCTCGCCCACTTCCAACACCTCGACACCACCGTGACCAATAAATCTGACTGCTCGCATCATGTGCAGATCGTAAATCATAAATCGAGAATCATGAATGTCGCCGCCGCAAACTGCGCGATACCAAAGCAGGTTGAGTTGTTCTTTGTCCAGTTGCTCATAAGTGTGGCTCTAGTTTCCGATCTACCTTCCGACTGAAGACCACTCTTCGGTACTTCGCGGCACAAACAATTTGATACATCAATACCGATACATTATAACTCTTGCGGATGAGTTTGCTTATCCATCCATCTTAGCGTAGCAAGCTTGCGCGGCATTGCACCCGCTGAGAGTAAAAGCAATCTCGCATGAATTTCATCACTCAGTACTCAGCACTTTATTAAGATATGAGAGCCTTACGTTACGAGAACGAATCCCTGAGTGTCGCGGATGTTGGCGTTCCGGACGCGGCGGGCGAGGCGCTGGTGCGCGTGACGCTCTCAGGAATTTGCAACACCGACTTGGAGATTGTGCGCGGGTACGCCGGATTCCGTGGGACGCTCGGTCATGAATTCGTCGGCGTCGTGGAACGCGCGCCGGACGCGCCCACGCTCGTCGGCAGGCGCGTCGTCGGCGAGATCAATGCGGGCTGCGGTGTGTGCGAGTTATGTGCGGCGGGGGATGCGCGCCACTGCCCGCAACGGACGGTGCTCGGCATCGTCAATCGCGATGGCGCGCACGCGGAGTTCCTTCAATTACCTTCCGTCAATCTGCTGCCAGTCCCCGACGCGGTGTCCGACACACGCGCTGTTTTCACCGAGCCGCTGGCCGCCGCGTGCGGCATCATTGAGCGCGCATCGATCACTTCCGAAACGCGCGTAGTGGTTATCGGCGACGGCAAACTCGGATTGTTGTGCGCACAAGCGGTTAAAGCATCGACGGGTGCGCCGGTGACGCTCGTCGGCAAACACTCCCGGAAGATGAGCATCGCCGCCCGGCGCGGCGTCGACACGCTCGCGCTCGACCGCATGCGCGACACATCGGGCGGGCTGCGGGCTGACGCGCCGCGCGCCTTTGACCTGGTAATCGAAGCGTCGGGCGCTGCTGGCGGCTTCGCGCTCGCGCTCGATTTGGTGCGACCGCGCGGGGCGATTGTTTTGAAATCGACATTTCACGGCGCGACCGAGATCAACGCCGCGCGCCTGGTCGTTGATGAAATCAGCGTGATTGGTTCGCGCTGCGGTCGTTTCGCGCCCGCGCTCGACCTGCTGGAACGAAACGCGGTCGATGTCGACAGTTTAATCAGCGATGAATACCCTCTCGTCGACAGCCTCCGCGCAATCGAGCGCGCCGCCGCCCCCGGCATCCTGAAAGTTTTACTCCGACCATAAATCCAGGACTCTGCATAAACTGTCCCGCTTCAACTCATCACTCAGTCCTACTTCCCACTTTGCGACGTGTGCGCGGTTTCGTTATACTCAAAGCTAATTTGCTCCCGTGCTGAAATTCATTTCAGTCGGACCCACGAACCAGTGGCGCGTTCGCCAACTAAGAATGTTGAAAAGCGCGCCGCACAACCCCAATCGGCTCTCACCAGAAGGCGGTTAAAAAAGCATTATGTTGGAATTACCCAAGGGCCAGACGACGGCTGCGGATCGCGTGATTCTGCGCCAACTCCGTGTGTGGATTGCGGCGCTCGCGGTCGCGTGTGTAGTGGTCGGCGTCGGCATCGGCGTGTTGCTGACCGGTCACCCGGCGGTGGCGCAGAACGAAGTCCAGATCGCCGCACGCACGCCGGAAGCACTATCGGCTTCGTTTGCCGACATCGCGCGGCGCGTCGAGCCGGCGGTCGTCAACATCGACACCGTCAATTCGCCCCAACAGACGGCGTCGAAGGACGGCGACAGCGACGAAGACGAGGACGACGACAGCAGCAGCAGCGCGCCCTCCGACAATCCGCTGCTGGAGATGTTCAGGAAGCGGCAGCGCGAACAATCCGCACGCGGGGTCGGCAGCGGCTTTATCATCGATCCGAAGGGGCTGATCCTGACCAATCAGCACGTCGTCGAGGGTGCGACCAGAATCATTGTCAAACTCCAGTCCGGTGAAGAATTGCGCGGGACAGTGATCGGTATCGATGAAGAGACGGATATCGCGGTCGTGCAGGTGAAGCCATCGCGCCCTCTGCCTTTTGTGAAGCTCGGCAACTCTGACGACGCGCAGGTCGGCGACTGGGTGCTGGCCGTCGGCTCGCCGTTCGGGCTGGAGCAGACAGTCACCGCCGGAATCATCTCGACACGCGAACGCGGCACGCCGAACGGCTCGCCCTTCCAGCGTTTTCTACAGACCGACGCAGCGATTAATCGTGGCAACTCCGGCGGCCCGCTCGTCAATATGCGCGGCGAAGTGATCGGCATCAATTCGCAGATCGCGACGACGACTGGTGACTATAACGGCATCGGCTTCGCCCTGCCGGCGAACGAAGCGGGTTTCGTCTACCGACAGATTGTGGACGCGGGCAAGGTGCAGCGCGGTTATCTCGGCATTCAACCCGTCTCGGTGAAGCCCGAATTCGCGCGCGTCTACGGGTTGGCGGAAGCCAAAGGTGCGATTGTCAACAACGTGGTCGACGCCCAGGGGCCAGCCGCCAAAGCGGGCATTCAGGCCAACGACATCATCGTCGAAATCAACGGGCGGCAGATCGCGAGCGACCAGGATTTGATCGCGAAAGTGGCTTCGATCCCGGTCGGCCAGACCGCGCAGGTCGTCTATCTGCGTGAAATCGGCAGCAAGTTCGAGCGCCGCACCACCAGTGTCGTGATTGGCGAACGCCCGCTGCGTACGTCGTCGCCTTTTTCGCGCACCCAGCCGTCGGCCACCGAAAAGTCGAAAGTGAAAGAGGTACCGACGAGCGACCGCCCGCTACTTGGCCTGACCCTCAGCGAGTTGACGCCGCAGATCGCGACCGAGCGGAATTTGAAGGATGTGCGCGGCCTGTTCATCAAAGACATCGACCCCAACGGTTTGGCCTCCGACGCGGGCCTGCGTGGAGGGATGGTCATTCAGCGTGTCAACCGCGTGCCCGTCACCACGCTCGCCGATTTCGAGAAGGCCATCAATGCCCTTAAGCCCGGTGATGCGGTCGTGATGAACGTCGCTACCAATTACCAGGATCGCGTCACACAGATCATCATTCAGTTTACTTATCAATAACAGCCCGCAAGTCCGGAGTCCGAAGTTGAAAGTCCACTGCCTGGATGTAGCTTCAGACTCCGGACTTTTAACTTTCAGACTCGAATCAATTATGGCCCAAGCGCGAAAAGCAGTCGGTCGAGCAGTCGGTGGAACTGCGGCAAAGAAGAGCAAAGGGGCAGACGCCGCGAAGGCACGCTCCTCCGTCAAGACATACCACAATTACATCGACGGCGAATGGACGCGCGCATCAAGCGGTGAGACGTTCGACAACGTTAACCCGGCGGACACGCGCGACTGCATCGGGCGCTTTCCACTGTCGACCGCCGAAGATATGAATCGCGCGATCGATTACGCGAGGAACGCGGCTGACCGCTGGCGGCACACGCCCGCGCCGCGTCGCGCCGAGATGCTGTTCCGCCTCGGCGAGATTCTGATGCGCCACAAAGTGCGCTTCGCCGCCGAGATGACGCGCGAGATGGGCAAGGTGCTGAAGGAGACCGGCGGCGACGTGCAGGAAGCGATTGACTGCACATATTACACCGCTGGCGAAGGGCGACGGCTGCACGGCTTTACGACGCCCGCCGAGATGCCCAGCAAGTTTGCGATGTGCGTGCGTCAGCCGGTCGGACTCTGCGGGTTGATTACACCGTGGAACTTTCCGATGGCGATTCCGTCGTGGAAATTAATTCCGGCACTGGTGTGCGGCAACACGGTCGTCATCAAGCCCGCCGAGGACACGCCGCTCTCGACCTATAACCTTGTCAAAGCGTGTGAAGAAGCGGGCATTCCGAAGGGCGTCGTCAACATGGTCACCGGCGATGGCGGGACGGTCGGCGCGGCACTGACGAGCCATCCGGCGGTGCGTCTCATTTCATTCACCGGTTCGACCGAGACCGGACGTATGGTCGCTTCGGCCTGCGCCGAGCGCAATGCGATTTGCTCGCTTGAGATGGGCGGCAAGAATGTCATTATCGTGATGGACGACGCCGACGTTGATCTCGCAGTGGAGGGCGCGGTGTGGGGCGCGTTTGGTACGTCAGGCCAACGCTGCACCGCGTCGTCGCGCGTCGTCGTCCATAAAAAAGTCTACAAGAAATTCACGCAGAAGTTGGTCGAGCGGGCCACAGCTTTGCGCGTCGGTAACGGCGCCGATCCGCAGACCGAGATGGGGCCGGTTATTAACGCCGACGCGGTGCATAAAATTCTCGGCTACATCGAAACCGGGCAACGAGAAGACGGTGCGACACTGGCGACCGGCGGCAACCGACTCGACGCAGGCGAATACGCGCACGGCTATTTCATCGAGCCGACGGTGTTCTCGGACGTCGAGCCGGGAATGCGCATCGCGCAGGAAGAGATTTTCGGCCCCGTAACGGCGGTGATTCCGACCAACTCGCTCGAAGAGGCGGTCGAGATTGCGAACGGCGTGCGCTATGGTTTGTCGGCGGCAATTTACACACAGGACGTGAACCGCGCCTTCCGCGCGATGGAAGAGATGTACACCGGCATCTTCTACGTCAACTCATCGACTATCGGTGCCGAAGTGCATCTGCCGTTCGGCGGCACTAAGGCGACCGGCAACGGCCACCGCGAAGCGGGCACGCAGGT